>JAGLKG010000001.1 GCA_023141835.1 Maribacter sp.
TCATTTGTCATATGATTGACATCAAAAAAGCCATTTGCAATTATATAGCCTCCGAATGGATCAGTAAGGCAAAGTCCAAAAGGTCATTTGCATTAGATCATGATATTGATGAAAAGATAGTCCGAAAGATTACCAAAAAAGAAGGGTATAATATTCCATTAAAAACACTGCATCGAATTTGTGAAGCACGGGAAATATGACTATCACAATTTTTTAAGTTGATAGCCAAATAGTATATCGACAAAAATAACCTTAAAGACTACGATTCAATTTATTGTGACGGAAAGTAACCCGAGCTGACGCAAGTTTGCCTTCGAAAATGCCAAGGGAGGCGAAAAAGCGATGCATAGCTATCCCATTGAGTTGTAATGATCCGACGGAAGCTGCTGCTGAAGTTTGAATGATTTTTACGGTCTCCAAGTCCGTAAATGTATCCTTTGCCGATCCATCGGGAACTACACTTTGATCAGGGTCTGTATTAAAAAAATCGTCTGCAACGAACTCATCTAATTGCTCTTTGTTTAAAGCGTCGAAGGGCACATAGTCCGTAAGTAAATCGGATTCCTTATCGCAGGAAATAGTTAAAAGAAGAGTAATTAAGAGGAGATTGATTTTAAAGATCTTGGAGCAGACAGCGTTCATAGGTGGACTTCTATTTTTATTTTGCTGCGAAACTATCTAAAACAAAGAAATAATCGATGAAATGTATTTATTTTTCGATGAACTGCTTCTTTTTTTAACAGTATTGCTGTGTATCAATGGGTTAAGGACAACTCCCAACTGCCTGAAATTCCAGCTCAGTTTTTTCAGGTTTTGAAATCGTTGTTTTCAGATACGATGGTTTCCACAGGAAGGATGAAATTCAAACAGGCACTAATAGCATTTGGAACCTAAATTTAGGCTGTTGAAGAATAATGTAAATGCATTGATTTAACAGGATGCTTTCAGAAAACAGCACCTTTTTCTTGCCTTGGCACTAATTTGTTAGTGCATATTTAATCGAAAAGAATTCCTCGAGGCTCCGCCTCGGGGTTTCCATTGAAATTGTCATTCCCGCAAAAGCGGGAATCTAAATAACAGTCCCGAAAGCTTTCGGGATGGCTTTGATCCTTTAGATCAAAATGAAACCAGCGAAGCACCACTATGGCTCTGCCTCGAGAATAGTCGGTTTCAATAAATTCTTTATCAAAAAAGGCTGTCCAATTTTGCTGCTACTTTGTACGAACCGTATTGAGACTGTCCATCTCTTTTCTAAATCTAAGAATGACTAAAGTGTCCATTTGCTGATAAATACTATCTCGCATGGCTCTCCAGTTTCTGGCATTTAATTGGGTGGTGAACTTTTGAATGTTTTGGAGCCTTCCCATATTATGTCTGTTCGCCTTCCAATACGCACTCGTACTTTCACGATGTTTCAAATCTTGTAGGTATATGCCAACACCAAAACCAATAATAATGACTGCCACGATAAGCAAAAGTGTTCTTCTTTTTACCATTATAGTAGATTTATGTTCCACTGTCTCAGATTAGGTGTTTGTATTTCCCTAATGTGTTGTTTAGTCCCAAATAAAAATAAGTATGGGGGGTTAATTTCATTTGAATTTAGGAGAAATGTGACAGCTACCCATGAAATAATACACACGAAGATACAAACTTCTAGGTGCGACATTCACTTTTTCTGATATGCAGCTTGTTTTAATCGTTCAAAGTCAGCTGTCGATTGACAGCGTATAAGTATTCAATGGTGATTTGAGATATACGCGTTAAACAATTGTGTAGTAGTACTATACGATGATAATAATAGCTGTATGGATTGCAAATCCTACGGTATATTATCCAAAGGCCCAATACGTAGCACTTTTTGACTTCATTTAATAAAATCTTTACGATTGAGCTTCAGATTGCTATGAGGGATAACCATTTATTGCTTATGTCTTTTTTGGAGCGTTTTGGTGGCCATATATGGTTTTTTGAACGTTCTATCTTCTTTTTTCCGCATTTTGAAAGTATATAAATGTAAGAAACAGACTTTTTTTGGATTAACGTATCACTATATTTTATTTTAATTGATGCCGTAAATGATCTCCTAAAGATAGAAACTGCTAAGCGTACTGATTCTTTCTATCGCTTGACCTTGATACGCTTTTTGTGTTGGTATCTTCGAAAAAAGCGCACTGTCAACCAAACCAACGTTGGAGCCAAAATCAGTATAAGGATTCCGACGGCCAGTCCTATTTTGGCCATTTTGGCAAATTTCATTTCGGGTTCAAAGACCATGGGTTCGTGTTTAAAAAGGGAGTTGTCTACGGCTCCGGTATCAAAATAGTTTTTGGCCAAATGCACATAGGCTTCGCGGTTGTACCACATTACATCCCCGGTATGGCCGATCTCGGACAGGATCAAATGCTGTGCATTACTATAATAGGGCATGAGTTCCTCGGCAGCAAATTCGGACGGCGTACTAAAATCCACATTACCGCTGAGCAATAACATATCTACCTCGGAATGTTGGGGTTTTTGGTAGAGCGTGTCCAAGGCTTTACCGGGCCAAGCCGCCATGGTCGCAAAAATCTGTGATCCGGGAGAACCCATTATACTTTCGTTTACCGCCATATCCTTTCCATAATCCCTATTCGGGTCAAAATCCGGAAAGGCCTTGGCAAAGGAATCACCCCAAGAGAAGTCCAGCCCACTAATTTGATAGTCGAACATCATAGAGGCAAGGGCCAATCCGCTGGCATCCCCTTTTTCGGCCTGGATAAACATATCAAAGACCGAGGCTGCCGATCCGCGATGGTAAAGGCCCATAAAGGCTGCCATACGTACCTTATCCGGATCTATGGGGAACAACATCCAACTGCTAGGCATATCTTGGCATACGTTTCTAATGGTGGCCGCCAAATCTTCAGTACGGCTATTGCAATAGGGGTCTTGTTTGCACAATTCCGCATAGTAGGTCAACTGCCGGTCCAGGGTTTCCGGTTCCCAAACAAAATGCCCGGGCGGATTTACAGAGACCAAGAGGGAGCGGGAAATACGTTCCGGATACCGGTAGGCATAGATTTGTGCCAGACGCGTACCATAACTGCCACTCACCAAATGAATGCGGTCGTACTTGAGTTGTTGGCGGGCGTATTCCATATCATCGATAACCTCAGTCATGGTATAGCCATCCAGATCAAAACCTTCACCTTGGAGGGTGCCCACACAGGCCTTTATTTTGTCCATGGTCTTTTGGTTGGAGGCTTCACTAAAGAGATTACCATCAGCAGACTGGAACATGCTATCGCAATGCAAACGGCTCATACCGTCTACACCGCGATAGCCTACCAAAACTACATCATGCTGTTCCAAAACGCGAACATCGGGCCGGTAATCCAGATTGGAAGCTCCAGGACCACCATTTAGCCAAAATATAGGCGCTCCGATGGGGTTGGGCGATTTAATGATTTTAAAGGGAAGGGTAATGAGTCGCGATTGGGGGTCGTCCCTGTTTTCGGGAACAGTGAGGTAGCCGCATTGGAAGGTATAGGATTCCTCATGGGGTTCACAATCGGTATAGACCAGCCCCAGTTTTTCTACCGGGAAATCGTAGGTTGGGGTATCACCTTTTTTGTTACAGGCGGTGAGGAGCAGTAGCGCTAACAGTGTAAGACCAAATTTTTGCATCATTTTGTAGTTTAGGATTCAATGCAAACTTGGAAAATTAATAAACACCAGTCGTCCCAATACTTAGGCTGATACCTTTTTAAGACTTTTTTTATAGGCAGAAGGCGTTGTTCCGGTCTGGTCTTTAAAGGTGCGGTTAAAGGAGGCCTTGGAATTAAAACCACTGTCCAAGGCTATGCCCAAAATAGAAAAACGCTCATGTGTAGGGTCGGCCATCCGCCTTTTTACCTCGGCTATCCGGTAGGCATTGATATAGTCGAAAAAGTTTTTGCCCAGTTTGGTATTGAGCACCTGGGAGATTTGATACGGCGGAACTTCCAGGGCTTCAGAAAGATCTCGAAGCGAAAGTTGATTGATCTCATAGCTTTTTTCGGCCAGAATGTACTGCTCCAAACGATCCAGCAAGGCTTGGGCCGAGGCCTCGTTCAAGGCCGATTTTTTGTATTTGCTAATAATGTTTTCATCGGGTAGGGTGGGAGAGTATTTAAAGATAACACCCTGCTTAAACCCATAATAGCCCAATACGAACATAAAAAGGGCTATAGGAATAAAGATGTACTGATCGGCGGCATAATTGCGTTCTATAATTCCAAAGGCGATCAAGGCATGGGAGATCCATACAATCACGGAAATACCCCCCAAAGCATAGGCCAAAAATTGGACCCATTGCAAATCGATACGTTCCTTATACGAAAAGGCCGATTTGATATTTTTTTGGTGTTTGTGAATCTGAACCAAGGTGATGACCACATAGAACGGGTTCAATAAGATGTTCAATAGATAAAAGATCATCCCGGTAATAGGGTGGATGGCCGCCCCGTCCCGAAAAAAGTTGAGGTCCATGGCCGCTGGAAAAAAATAGAGGTAGGCATAATTGACTACGGACAGGGCCAGTGGTATAAAATGCAGGTAATGCCGCCAAGCAAATTGCTCAATTTTACCGGCAGACCAGAGCGTATAGATCCATAATAAGGGCCCGTACAAGTAGATCAGTGGAGGTATTAACAACATGATGATGCCATAGGGCCGATCAAACCATGCGTTCATTAGCACATAGAAGGCCAATAAATGGATGCCGATACCCCCAATCCAAACCATGAGCAGACGGTCTCCCTTGGTAAATGGCTTTTTCCCTCGAAGAAGCGCCAAGAAGAACAGCGCTTGGGCACATCCGATCAGGTAGATTACGTGCATGGGTTAAAGAGGATACGGTTTGCCTTAAAATTAGGGAATTATATGATGATAACCTTAAGGTAGCGGAATTTTATAATTTGGAAGCCATGGTCCTTTATTGGCATTCGAGCAGACTAACAAAATGTACAGCATTGCACAAATAGGGGAGGTTTGCCTTCATGTTTTTCCATAGAGTTCTTTTTTGTTTGAAAAATAATTCTTACATTTAGTATCACTATTCTTACATATCTAATTCCCCCTCTAATCTGTATGAATTCCCTGTTGCATGACTTCTTGCTACAGTTTTATATAGGTGTTAAAAATGTCAAATGGCTTACAATTAAGAACGAGCCATTAATACTAGATTAAAGCAAAAATTATAGTTGAGATTAAATGATTGTATAGCTATTTGGTATAATCAGAAGTAGTATAGTATTTGGAAATGTACTGGTCTTAATACATAGTTTAAAGGATAAATCATGAGACTAAATAAAACCAAGAATCCAGATTTTAGACACTTACGGGCGTATGCTTTTGATCCCTCTCTTTCTCTTAAGATCGATACCGCAAAAATCAACAGAACTACATACGTTATAGCCTGGGAAGATTTAGATCCGGGGCCCTGTGGTGAGTACTTGGAAGTGATTGATTTTGATCCCAGCATATCACGTTTTTATACACCTGTAGATTTGAACGATAGGCCAATTTTGGCAGATAACGGACTTCGACCTAGTGTTAGTAACCCTCAGTTTCATCAGCAGATGGTATATGCCGTGGCTATGGTAACCATTCAGAATTTTGAACAGGCCTTGGGAAGAAAGATTATTTGGTCACCAAGACTTACCAATGACAAGAATTATGAAGAATACGTTCCTAAATTGCGTATATATCCACATGCGCTAAGACAAGCCAATGCATTTTACAGTCCGTATAGAAAGGCGTTGTTATTTGGTTATTTTAATTCTACACCTGCGAATAATGTAATACATATGCCCAATTCGCTGGTATTTACCTGTTTAAGTCATGATGTTATTTCCCATGAGGTGACCCATGCCATTCTGGACGGTATTCATAGGGATTATAATAACCCTACTAATCGGGATATGCTGGCGTTTCATGAGGCTTTTGCCGATATTGTGGCCCTATTTCAGCATTTCACAAATCCTGAAGTTTTAAAATATGAGATAGCGAATACCCGGGGGAATTTGGGAAGCCAAAATTTATTGGGTAAGCTGGCCCATGAATTGGGATCGGCCATAGGGAGTTACGGTAGCTTAAGGGATGCCATTGGTAAAGTGGATAAAGTAACAGGGGAATGGCAACCCAAAGAGCCAAACTCTGATGATTATCAAAATGTCACAGAACCTCATGAACGGGGCAGTATCCTTGTTGCGGCTATCTTTGAAGCATTTTTAACCATTTATGAAAACCGTGTAGCCGATCTTCTTCGAATAGCAACCAGTGGTACGGGTGTTTTGGAAGAAGGTGAGATTCATCCTGATCTAGCTAACCGTCTGGCGAAGGAAGCTTCAAAATCGGCTAGGCATGTGCTCAACATGTGTATTCGTGCATTGGATTATTGCCCACCTGTTGACCTCACTTTTGGAGATTATTTGAGAGCTGTCATCACGGCCGACATTGATCTTATGAAAGAAGATTCGTGGGACTATCGACTTGCTTTTATTGATTCGTTTAGAAAACGTGGCATTTACCCACAAAATATTAAAACGCTAGGTATAGAAACATTGAGTTATGATGCCGTTGATTTATCGTTGATCAAACCCAATCAAAATGTTAATCAATATGAAGTTCAAAGTAAATACCTGGTGAAGTTTGATAAGGATTCTACTCAATTATTGGAAATCATAATTGATTTTTTGCAGGACTATGCCCGGGATATCCAATATATCACTGACAGGAAGGAAATTTATAAGATAACCCGGGAATATGTAGGAGGTACGCGGGGAGAATCCGAAGATAATATAAAAGGATTGCATCGCCGAATTAAGGCGAAAATGATGGATTCATCGGTATTCTGCCAAATGACGGGCTTGGCATTTATGCCCCATTTTGACGAGCATGGATTTAAAAAGGACAAGAAAGGGAATTTTCCATCCTTTCATATTCAAAATCTAAGAGTTGTCTCTAGAGTGGGGCCGAACGGACAGAAAATAAATCACGTTGTCTTCTCCATTACACAACAAAGTGGTTGCCGGATCAATGCAAATGGTGATATTGAGCATTTTGACCCAAGATCGGAAGAGGCTGATAAAAATGATGACAACTTCCTTTTCTATGGAGGATGCACCTTAATTTTTGATCTGGATTCCAAAAAACTAAAATATTCCATTAACAAACCCTTACTGGATATCGAAGCCTTAAAAAATGGAAACACCCAAATCAATAGAGAGCGGGTTTTGGCTCAACATCAATATCAGAGTAATGATATGGCCCTTCATATAGGAGAGGAAAGGCGCTACTTTGGCACGCAGGCTTCTGATTTTATGTTTACAGAACCTTTTGCCATGTTACATCAACATTAATAACATATAAATTAGTATGCCCAACAAAACCATAACACGTGTCCAAATAAGAATGTACCGCATGGGAACAGGCGATTGTTTTGTACTCAAGTTTTTTTCGGGAAATAAGATAACGTTCAAAATGATGAT
>JAGLKG010000010.1 GCA_023141835.1 Maribacter sp.
ATCGCTATATGATGAAATGTATAGAGAGGTGGCCAATTTGGAAATCGATGCGATTGTCGATAATACCATTAATACAGATACTTTAAAGATGCGATTGGAAAGGCTTAATCAAAAAACACCTTTCAACATTGCATATAACCCCTCTTTGGAAAATGTAATCAAATCCTTTCTGGTTCGAAAAAGAGGCCTTATGGAAAGAATGCTAACTGCTAGTCAATTTTATTTTCCACTTTTCGAAGAGCATTTGGACAATTATAATATTCCTTTGGAAATGAAGTATCTGGCGATTGTTGAATCTGCCTTAAATCCAAGGGCCAGATCACGGGTCGGGGCCAAAGGGCTATGGCAGTTTATGTATACCACTGGAAGAATGTACAAATTAGATGTTAGCAGCTATGTGGATGAGCGCAGCGATCCTATAAAATCAACGGTAGCCGCCTGTAAATATCTCTCCAAATTATATGAAATCTTCAATGATTGGGATTTGGCATTGGCAGCCTATAATTCAGGCCCTGGAAACGTAAACAAGGCCATCCGAAGATCTGGAGGGCATAAAAACTATTGGAACATTCGTAGGAACCTTCCAAGGGAAACGGCGGGGTATGTGCCAGCATTTTTGGCCACCATGTATTTGTTTGAGTATGCCGAAGAACATGGCATTAAGGGGCAAAAAATTGACCGTGCATATTTTGAGACCGATACCATTCATGTTAAGAGCCTTATCACATTTGACCAAATATCAGAACTAGTCGGCGTTGGTGTTGAAGAATTAAAAGTACTGAATCCTTCCTATAAATTGAATATCATTCCATATATAAAAGGGAAACAGTACGCCCTAAGATTACCAAAGGTGGCTATGGGCAAATTTGTAGCCAATGAAGAAGCCATTTATGCACACGTAAAGAAAGAATTAAAAAGCAAGGAAGCACCATTGCCACAATTGGTTAAAGCTAATGATCGAATTCGATATAAAGTTAGAAGTGGGGATTATTTGGGCAAAATTGCCGAAAGATATGGTGTTGGCGTCAGTCAAATAAAAAGGTGGAATGGTTTGAGAAGTAATAATCTAAGAATTGGGCAACGTTTGACTATCTACCCGAGAAAACCTTATATTGAATCAAAAGCCTCAAAAACCAGCGCTAATGCTGCCGTAAATAAGGGAGCCGTAGCAGGTTCAAAAGTTCATACGGTCAAGAGCGGAGATTCACTTTGGACCATATCAAAAAAATATCCTGGAATTAGTATCGAAAATTTACGAGAATGGAACGGTATTAGTGGTAACAACCTAAAACCAGGCACAAAATTGAAATTGTGCGATTGTTCATCGTAAATCTAAGCATTCATGAAGCATTTTAAATTACTTTTTGTAGTACTATTTTTAATCGTATTCTCCTGCAAGAACGAAGGTAAAGAAAGCTACTTGCCCAATTCAATAGGTGCTATTAATTCACTCATAGTGGTTATGGACACTAATCTTTGGAAGGGTAAAGTCGGGGACAAAGTAAGGGAACATTTCGCGGCATCCGTTCTTGGTTTGACCATGGATGAACCTTTGTTTACCATTACCCAGATTCCGGCAGAAGTCTTTTCTGGTACTATCCGTAATACCAGAGCCGTGCTTTACGTACAAAAAGACACATTGAATTTGGCGCATATAAAGACAAATATGTATGCCAAGCCACAGAAAGTGGCCGTTGTAAAAGGCACTACCGATGACGAGATTATCGAAAATCTAGATCAAAGAGCAGAGGAAATGATAACCTCATTTAAAAATCAGGAGCTTAGCGAGGCCCAGAATAGATTTTTAAGGTCTTTAAGCAAAGAAAAAGGAATCAATGACAGGTTCGGGGTAACTTTGGATATACCTTCTCTTTATAAAACCGTAAAACAAGAAGACAATTTTGTTTGGGTGGAGGCGCAAATTAATAAAGGAACGGTGAATTTATTAGCTTATGAAATGCCTTGGGATAGTTTCACAGTAGATTCCACCTTTGTGAAGGATATTGTTAGAATGCGTGATTCTATTGGCAGTTTGTATGTTCCAGGCCCCGATGTTCCCGGAAAAAGAACACACTTGCGAACAGAACCGGCCTTTGCGCCATCTGTTTTTCCTGCTGAAATTGCGGGAAAAAAAGCTGCTGAAATACGGGGATTATGGGATATAAAGAATTACCCAATGGCGGGGCCATTTTTAACATATATAGTAAATGACAAGGAAAACAATAGAAAAATGGTAGTTGAAGGGTTTACCTTTGCTCCTGCAACTGAAAAGCG
>JAGLKG010000100.1 GCA_023141835.1 Maribacter sp.
CTTGTCTGATGCGTTTTCACAACCAGGAAAAACAGGTACGTTTTCAATAACGGCAAACGGAACATCCACGTCTTCTATTACTTCTGCTACTTCAATATCCTCATACTTTATCACTTCTTCTTGATCTGTATCGGTAGTTGCGATAACTGTCTCTTCTATTTCAGGGTCGTCAGGTACCACTTCAATGATAATGGGATCCGCTGGCGGCGGTGGCGGTGGCGGCGGTGTTACTAATGTAAATATTGGGTTTTCCTCTATTAATTCCTCTTCCACATTCATACTGATATCATAATAAGTATTACTATCGAAAGTCTTCCACTCAAATGCAAAATAGGTCATTGCTAATACGAGGGCCATACCAGTTGCAAAAAATAAGCCACTGCTTTTGTTCAGGTCTTTTTTTGGATTCTTTTTTAGTTCCATCATTTAAAATTTTGGTCCGCCAATTGACGGATGGGTTAAACATTTATTTTCAAGTCCACCATATCTGTATCCGGAATTGATATGGCCAGTTTTTAGGTCTTGTTAAATGTTTCCTTAAATCTATAGTTTGAACAGCACTAAAAAAATGGGGAATGAGGGAAAGTTGCTTTTGAATGAGTAAGAAGGCCTTTTGACTATGAAACCCATTTCATCTTTAGGTCAAATATGAAAATATAAGGTCAAGACCACCACGTTAAGTAACTGAACCAAGCATTGATTAATGGAAAAGGTAGAAGGCCAAGTGCACTAAAATAGAGAGAGGGTGTCTTAAAAGTATATGAATCATGGTATTGTCAGGTTGAGCACCCGCCTGCCGGATAAGCAGGTAGTTGAAGCCTATTGATTTTTAGATAGATCAAGTTCTCGACTCCGCTCGAACTGACAGAAAGAGTTACCTTTTAGAGATACTCGTCCTAATTAGTTATTAAAAGATCTTATATTTTAAAAAAGACCATGGATTTCAGCATCGATTTTATTTATCACTTCCCCTAAGTCTTCTGGTTTGTCCACGAAATTCAAATTGTCAACATCAATTACAAGTAGATTTCCTTTTTCGTACCCGTGAACCCATGCTTCATAGCGTTCGTTCAATCGACTTAGGTAATCGATTGAAATGGAGTTTTCGTACTCGCGTCCACGCTTATGGATCTGACTTACCAAATTGGGAATGGAACTTCTTAGGTAAATTAAAAGGTCGGGTGGTTGTACTAAACTTTCCATCAATTCAAACAGACTGGAATAGTTGGTAAAGTCCCTATTGGTCATTAGCCCCATGGCGTGTAAGTTGGGCGCGAATATATAGGCGTCTTCGTAGATGGTTCTATCCTGAATAATGTTCTTTCCGCTTTCCCGGAACTTAAGGACTTGCCTATACCTATGGTTTAAGAAGTAAATCTGTAGATTAAAGCTCCATCGTTCCATTTGATTATAGAAATCATCTAGATACGGGTTGTCAACTACATCCTCGAAATGCGCTTCCCATTTATAATGTTTTGCAAGCAATTTTGTTAGGGTGGTCTTTCCGGCGCCAATGTTTCCTGCAACGGCAATATGCATGTTTAATAATAGATTATGGTTGGCTATGATTTTATCAAGTAGCACAATATACAAGATATCGGCATGATGATAAAATCTTTAAGGTAATATCCGTCAAAAAAAGCCATGTCCAAGATATTTGCATTTTTTTGTGACCTAGTTAAACCATATGGTATTATTTTAGTCATATATCTAAATCAAAATACTGCCAAATGAAAAATAATATATTTTTTGTCATAGTTTTCTTTTGCCTATTGGCAACTACTTATTGCCAGGAATTTCAAGGTAAGGCCTATTATGAAAGCAAAACAACTATAGACGCGAACTTCGGAGGTAGGGAAATTCCAGAAGCACGAAGAAAACAGATAATGGAACGTATGAAAAATGCGTTTGAAAAGACATTCATACTAACTTTCGATCGAACCTCTTCCTTTTATGTGGAGGACGAGCAGCTAGAAGCACCGAGTGCAAGTGGCGGGCGTGGTGGTGGTTTCTTTAGGATGATGAGCGGTGATGCCGGTAAACATTATAAAAACATAAAGGATGTAAATTATACCAAACAAGTAGAAATGTTTGGTAAGTTATTTTTGATAAAAGATGACTTGGAAAAGTTAGAATGGCAAATGGGTTCGGAAACTAAGAAAATAGGGGACTACACTTGCTATATGGCTACTGTAACAAAACAAATTGATACTTCAACTTCAGGTGGTTTTCGTAGAATGTTTAGAGGAAGACGTGGAAATGGAGAAAACACTGAAAAAATAGAAGTACCAACTGAAAAAACAATCACAGCATGGTATACTTTGGATATTCCTATTAGCCAAGGGCCAGGAGAATATTGGGGACTCCCCGGTCTTATTTTAGAAGTTAATGATGATCGAACAACCTTAATATGTACTAAAATTGTCATGAATGCCAAGGATAGAATAATTGTCGCTCCTCCTAAAAAGGGAAAAGAAGTTTCTCAAAAAGAATATGATGGGATTATGGCCGAGAAAATAAAAGAAATGCGAGAGAATTTTAGAAGGGGAGATGGCCCAGGTGGGAGAGGAAGAAGGATTAATTGAATATCCAATTTAGAATGACAGGATTGACAAGGTTTTTATTGGGTACGCTCTTGTTTATGGTCTTCAATACCATTTCGGCTCAAAAAATAAATTTAACGGGAACAGTGACGGATAGTTTGAATATGCCATTGGGTATGGCCAATGTTGTGGCCATTAACCAAGAGACCAAAGTATTGGATGGTTTTGGGATTACAAGCGACAAAGGGTTGTATAAAATCAGTGTAAAAGCAAATACTAAATATAGCTTAAAAGTTAGTTATTTAGGATTTGAGAGCAAGCAGATAGAGATAACTACTTTGGAAACTGATAGAACCAATGATTTTACATTAAATGAACAAGTAGAGAATCTTGATGGGGTTGAAATCACGTATGAAATGCCGGTGGTTGTAAAAGGGGATACCATTGAATATAATGTGGACTCGTTTGCCACCGGAACGGAAAAAAAACTGGAAGATGTCTTGAAAAATCTTCCAGGAGTTGATGTTAGCGATGATGGTGAAATAGAGGTGGAAGGGAAAGCTGTTGGAAAAGTAATGGTAGAAGGAAAGGATTTTTTTGATGGTGACAGTAAATTGGCCTCAAAAAACATACCGGCCAATGCGTTGGATAAAATCCAGATATTAAAAAACTTTGATGAGGTCGGTCAGTTAAAAAGTGTTCGAGACACTCAAGATAGTTACGCTATCAATATTAAATTAAAAGAAGGGAAAAAGAACTTTTGGTTTGGCGAGGTAACCATGGGAGTTGGGAATGAAGAGCGTTATATTGCACATCCCAAACTGTTTTATTACAGCCCTAAAAGCAGCATTAATATTATTACTAATTTGAACAATACCGGGGAAGTACCGTTTACCAGAAGAGATTATTTTAGATTTACTGGAGGGTTTAGGGGGGTAGGTAGTAATAGCGGTACTAACTTTAATGTAGGTTCAAGTGATATGGGGTTTCTTTCTTTGCAAAACAACAAGGCTCTGGATATTACTTCAAAATTTGGAGCTGTAAACTTTAGTCAGGCACCTAAAAAAACATGGGACCTAAGCGGTTTCGCAATTTACTCCGGCAATCGTACCGTCATGAAACAAAACAGTTCAATTGATTATGTTCAAGCTGAGAACGGGATTGCACAAGGCGCAGATGAAGAAACAGAAAGTAAGACATCTCAGAAAAGTGATTTGGGGCTTTTAAAATTAAGCTCCAGTTACAAGCCCAATACCGATAATCATTTTGATTATGATTTTTTTGGAAGAATCTCTAAACAAAGCCAGGATAGAGATGTATTTTCATCGTTAACAGGAGCTGTCGATGAGGTTCAAAAGCAAGATCCTTTCAGTATTAATCAAAACCTTAATTATTACTATACGTTAGATGCCAAGAATATCTTTGCTCTGGAAGTGCAGCATCTATTACAAGAAGAAGATCCTTTTTACGGTGCAGCATTGACTCAGAGCGACCAATTTAGATTTTCGGAAATTTTAGGTCTTGACAATAACCAGTCTGGGTACAATGTGAACCAGGACAAATTGGTAAAAACCAATAAATTTGATGCAAAATTAGATTACTGGTATGTGTTAGGGACTAAGAGCAATATTAAATTCACTTTGGGGTCTTTATTGAGTAGCCAGAAGTTTAATTCTGAAATTTTTCAGATTTTGGACACTGGAAATATCCTTAGTTTGAGCAATGCACAAGAAAGCGTGGAAAATGACATTAATTATAATTTAAGTGATTTGTATTTGGGGATTGAGTACAGACTGAAAGCAGGCATTTTTACATTTACTCCTAGTGTGTCGGTTCATAATTATACGACTAAGAATGTGCAATCGAATGCTTTAGTGAAGAACAATTTTATACGTCTTCTGCCCAACTTTAATACCAGAATGCAGTTAAAGAATAGTGAAGATTTAAATTTTAGGTATAGCATGCAGACTAATTTTTCAGATGTAAATCAATTTGCAGAAGCTTTGGTATTTAATAATTATAACTCTTTATTTCAAGGGAATAGGGAATTGGAAAATGCCTTGTCACATAATGTAAACCTTCGGTACAATAATTTTAACATGTTTAATTTTTCCAATATTCGCGGTTCCATTAATTATAGCAAGCGGGTTGATCAGGTGCGTTCTATGTCTCAATTTTTTAGTTATCCAGATCCTAATGACCCTACAGTGACCATACAAACGGCAAACCGTGTATCGACACCCTTTAATTCAAACTTTGCTGATGAGACCTTTTCGGTGAATGGATCATATAATAGAACTTTTGGGAAGATAAAAGCAGGGATGGGAGTGAATATGTCGTATTCTAAATTCAATCAATTTATAAATGGTTTGCAACTGGCAAATGAATCCTACACTACCTCATATAGGACAAGTTTGGGAACACGGTTCTTGAACGCTCCAAACATTGAATTTGGATATAGATTATCAGTGAACGATTATAAACAAGGAGCAACTCCTGTTACCTATTATACACATACCCCGACTATTAAAGTAGATGCTCAGTTTTTAAAGAGCTTTATTTTTAATGTTGACTATGCGCACTATAACTACAAAAGAGATAAAGAGTCTCTTAATAACTATACTTTTTTAAATGCTTCACTTGGCTACCAAAAAAAGGACAGTAAGTGGGAGTACATTTTGAAGGCTACGAATTTGGCTGACACCAAATCTTTAAATCAAGATAGTATCAACACACTTTCTGTAAGTACTAGTGAGTACTTTATTCAACCAAGGTACCTCACCTTGAAGGTGAGGTATAATTTATAATCTTATAAATACCACGTGTTGAATACCTTTCTAAACGGCGAATACATCTGAGATATATAATAGTTACAGAATGTTCGCCTGAATTTGGTTGATGCTAGCCCCATGTTTTTAATAAATCTTGGACAAATCGTTTTGAGACAAAACAATTTCCTTACTTTTGTTGCTTACTTAGGAGGAAAGATTTGACTGATTGCAACCTCGCATGCTGAACTTATTGTCAGTATCTTAAAATGCTAAAGCAGTATCTACTGAAACATTTCAGTATTTCAGCATCACTTGTAATCGATGAAATGAATTCTTCTGTTTATTCTAAAAGCAAATGGCATATTTATTCACCTCAGAATCTGTAAGTGAAGGGCATCCGGACAAAGTGGCCGACCAAATCAGTGATGCTTTATTGGATTATTTTTTGGCTTTTGACCCAGATAGTAAGGTGGCTTGTGAAACCTTGGTGACTACAGGTCAGGTGGTTTTGGCTGGAGAAGTGAAAAGCCATACCTATTTAGATGTACAAAATATTGCCAGAGAGGTTATCAATAAAATTGGCTATACCAAAGGCGAATATCAATTCAGCGGAGATTCTTGCGGTGTAATTTCTTTGATTCACGAACAATCCCAAGATATAAATCAAGGAGTGGATCGCGGATCCAAGGAAGAACAGGGGGCTGGTGATCAAGGAATGATGTTCGGTT
>JAGLKG010000101.1 GCA_023141835.1 Maribacter sp.
ACTAAAAATAGAAAATTATTGCAGTTCACAAATTGTGTTCGCCTAAAGACACAAATTTATAGACCATGGTCTATAAATTCGTTATTGACCTATCTGAAGTTCAAGAAAAAAGTTGTCCCAACAAGCCTAAAAATCGAACTTATAGGTGGCTCCGGCCATAATTTGGAAGCCTTGAACAGGATAGTTGGCCCATCTTTGGTAATTATTATTGGCTATGTTGGCGGCTTTTACAAATACCGATAATTGATTGTCTAAACGATAACCCAAATGCGCATTGGCATCAAAATAGCCATCCAAATTGATAAGGGCCGCCAAATCTGAAGGCGGTGCATTCTGAACTACAACAGTCGAAAAATCCTCACGCTCCCCAATATAAAATAAATTGGCTCCCATAAACCAGTTTTCGTCAATTTGATAATCCATGAACAATGACCCCGTCATATTTGGTAAATTCCAAGCCGGGTTATCTGTTTCTGTATCATAATCATACACCTCAGCATTAATTCCCAGAGTAAAATTTCGGTTTACATCTACATTCAATTCCCCAAATAGACCCAAAGTCTTTATGTCGTCATAAAAAACCTCAAAGGAGTTACCATAATAGTATCCTTTTTCGTCATCCCTAAAGTCATTTTGAGGATTCAACTTAAACAATGGCCTACGATTCTCGGCAGTATAGGAGCCCTTGATATTGTAACTCAGGTTTGGTAATAATTGCCCCTTTAAACCTACATAGGAATCGTATTGCGAATCTGTTGGTCGAATATCCAATGTTGGCGAAACATAAGGGTTCTCATCGACCAAATCGTAATACGAATTTTGTTTTAGTTCTCCTTCAATACCCCCATATGCAATAACGGTTTCATCCAATAAGCGATACGATGCGGTCACAGCTGGATAGACATAAAAATTGCCGTCATTACGTTCCAAATCCATCCCATAAACAAGATTGACCCCTAATTTGAGTTCAAAATCATCTTTGAGCATGTTGAGTGTCGGATTAAGACCTACTTGGAAGTGACTATATTTTATTTCAGAGTCGTTTGCAAAGCTATTCACATCGGCATTTGCAAAATTACCGTTTACATAATCCAACTTTAGATTTATTCCAAAGGTCTCTTCATTAACAGGGAACTCAAATCCGGCTCCAAAAATTGCTCTATTTTCACCTGACTTAACGGCATCCCAAAACCTTCGATATTTTAGATTCGCATTCTTAAAATAAGCGTCTTCGACGTTAACATATCCACCAAATTCTCCCATATAATAATTCTGTCTTTCATCGATCGTAAGAGCTGTAGCCAAATCATAAACTCCTTCGGGCAGACCGTACCAATTATATAGTTGATGTTGCAGCCCAACATTTGCACCCCAATTCATATCCCTATCCCTTTTGGAATATGAGGCATCCAATTCAGTATTCATATACTTGCTTTCCAAGTCAACGCCATCAATATTGGCCCTCGAAGAATTGTGATTAAGTCCTAGATCCAGGCGTTCATCCCTATTTATGGCCCTACTGGTATAAAATTTGGCCATGGCATTACTGGGATTTCCTGCCCCTACGGATGCATAGGAATTAAACAGTTCTGGGGGAGGTGCTTTTTTTACCGCAGAAGCCTTACCCTTTGTAGGAGTAAAGGTCGAAGCCACGGGAACAGAAAAAATAGTATAGGCTATCTTTTTTTTCTGCAGTATGATTGGGTCATTCAAATCCGGGGTCGACTTAATTTTAAAGGCATCAGAAATCGTTGGGGTATACGCTTTGGTTACCGTTACCGTTTCTGTGCCCAAATCGTCGTCTTCTTTTTCTTGGGCCTGTACAACCTGAAAAAGTCCGACTACTGAAAATAAGGCTATGATAATCTGCTTAGGCATAATGTGTTCTTTTTGTAAAGGGATATTAATTTTCGTCAGGGTTTACAGATGAGTTGCTCTGCGCTTCTTTCGTTTTGATAATGGCCAATTCTCCTTGGGCCTCCGTAACTATTTCGGGATATTGACTAAAATTGGTGGTTACACTTTCTAAAATATATGTGGCCTGGTAAGCGTCGTTCAGTGCATAAAAGTTCTTTGCCATCAAGACCAGCCCTTTACCGCCCCATTCTTTATAACTTGAATAATCTTTGGCCAATTTCTGAACTGAGGTATTTGAACTTTCATATTGGCCTACTTTGTGTTTAAAGTAGGCTTCGTAATAAAAAGCTTCGGCGGCCGTTTCACCAGAAGCGATTTTCAAGACCTCTGCATAGGCAGATTCAGCTTTATTTTCATTATTGGTCTGAATCGCAGAACGCGCAATCATAATATGGGCATCACTCTTGATCCTATTGTCAATCGATGGGGTAGCCAGAACCTTCTCTGCATATGAAATCGTTTGATCATAGTTCTTCTGTTCGTAATATCCTTTCATTAAATTGGATTGCGCAAAGGTTCTATTCTGCTGAATATCGGCTTGTTCCTCCAGTCGCTGTAAATATGAAAGTGCTGTATTGTAATCTTTGTTGCGGATATAAATCTCACAAACCCTTGTTAAGGCCTGTTCTGCATATTCACTCGCTCCTAAATCTGCCACATATTTGTAATATGGTAATGCATTGTCTTTTTGGTTTTTACCAAAATACAATTGTGCCAAATTAAAGTTGGCCTTAACGGCATGTAAACCATTCGGGAATCGCTTGATATAATTTTCATATCCTCTAATTGCCGCATTCGTATTTCCTTCTAAGTTTTGTTTATCTGCCGACTCATAACTTGCATTGTCAAGTTCCGTGTCTGTCACCTCAACGAAATCGAGATTGCGGACCCATGAGGCATATTCATCGACACGACCTAAATCAACATAAACCAACTTTGCTGTGGCAACAGCTTGAACCGCTTCTTGGGTATTGGGATAGTCCCTTACCACTGTTTTGAATTTGGCCAAGGCTTTTTCATTTCGGTTAGCGTTATAATGCACTAACCCCTGTCTCATAATAGTCTGGGGAACCAATGAGCTTCCCTTATACCCTTGTATAAGTCTATCATAGGTCATCAGTCCCTTGTTCTCCTGCCCTCCTGAGATATATGAATTACCAAGTTCAAAAAGTGCATCATCCTTTAGCGTCGATTTTGGGTACTGAGAAACGAACCTGTCCAACCATTCAATTTTTGAAGCACTCTTACCAACAAATCCATAACTGATGGCCTTTTGGAATGCCGCATAATCCTTTTCGGGGCCTGAAAGTGCCAATGCCTTATTGTAGGTTTCAATTGCCGGCCAATATTTACTGGTCACAAAATAACTATCTCCCAATCTCAAATAACTATCATTTAGTTTGCTCCTATCGGTGGTTTCCGATTTTGAATAACCATTAAAATAGGTAATCGCCTTACCATAATCCTTTAGTTTGAAATGGGTATAAGCCAGATTGTATTCTAAATCATCATACTCCTTGCTCCTCTTTGCATTTGGGTTCTGTTTGAAACTATTGTACCCGATCAAAGCTTCATCAAAACGGTTTAATAAATAATCGGATTCCGCCTTCCAATAACTGGCCCTTGCCTCAAATAGAGCATCCTCAGCACTGTCCAGGGATTTCTTGAAAATCTGGGTTGCACTTGCATAGTCCCCATCAATAAAGAGTTCCACTCCCCTATAGAAAGCTACTTTTTGATAGGTTGTTTTACTGGCATAATTACGGTTCTTTTCCAGCAGCTCCATCGCCCCGGCAAAGTTTTTGGAAGTAATATAGGAATCTACCAAGAGTTCCTGCATTTCCAATGCATTTGAATCATTCGGATAGTGTTGTAAATACCCAGAAATTACCTGGGGCACAGGCTCATAGGCATTACCGATTTCATAACTTAATCGAGCATAATTCAAATAAGCATCTTTTTGTATCTCGGCAGAGAAATCCATTTGTGAGGCATTGCGAAAAGCATTCAAGGCCTCTTGCTTTTTATTCAAATTCAAATAACATTCCGCCAGATGATAATAGGCGTTTTGCGAAACGCTATTGGTGCCTCCAATAATCTTATTGAACTGTTGTATAGCGTTGGCAAAATCTCCTTGCTTATAAAAGGAGTATCCCAATAAATAATAATCCGTATTACTCCATTTACCCCTTTTCCCTTTGTAAACTTCAAGATATGCCACGGCATTGGCATATTGTTTAAGATTAAAATAACTCTCCCCTATTATTTTATTGAGTTCAGAGACTTCCTTTCGGTCCGATTTTGGTAATTGTTTTTTGGCAAGGGCTATGGCTTCCTCAAACTTTCCAAGTTTAAAATTCATATCAGCTTGGTAGTAGGAAAGTTTTTCCTCCAGTACCTCTTGGTCGGTAATCTGGTCAAAACGCTCATTGGCGCTTTCATAGTCATCTTGTTGATAGGCAATATATCCTAAATAATACTTGGCCTGTGAGCCATAAATTGGAGAATTGGCAACCTTGTTCAAATAACGTTCAGCCTCCTTGGCCTTTTTCGATGAGAACAAAGAATAGCCATAATTGAAATTGAACTTATCAGTTTCACTACGAGACATTGCGCTCTGATCAACCTTGTTGTACCATTTTAAGGCATATGGATACTTTCCTGTTTCAAAATAATAGTCCGCCACATCCGAAAACGCTGAGTTACGCTTGGTCGAAGTTGGGTATCTTTCCACAAAATCCTCCATCAGCCGATCAGCGCCCAATTGGTTTAATCGTACAGCGGCATTAGCCGAATAATAGGCACTATTGGCTTCTGTCTCATAATTCTTAGTTGACAATTTGACCTTTTCAAAAATGGTTTGGGCAGCCTGATACTGCTGATTATTGTACAGTGTCAAGGCATCTTGGTAGTCTTTTTGTTCGTGGGTATAGATTTTGGTTTCTTGGGAAGTCCCAATCCAAATAATTCCCATGAAAATGGGAATAAAAGCGGTGATTCTTTTCAGCATAGTGTTCTAACTATTTTAAAAATTCCGTTCAATATAGAATTTCAAGAAATGCTATATTTAAGATTCCCGCAAAGGCGGGAATGACATTTGTTTAAACCTTGCTACAAGCAGCAAGGAATTCTTCTCAATTAAAAAGAATAACGACAAATATCGTTCCTAAGTATATCCTTAACTCAAATTGTATTATTGAACTCATTTAAATTTTCTTTAATTGGCCGCAAAAAATCTATTTTTCGTTTCGACTAAAAAAGTTTAAGCGAGTTCAATAACAAAGAAAAATATTTTACAAAAGCGACCTTTGTTTTCGCGTATAACTTATTACTTTTATATCAACAACGAAGTTATGTCCGAATCTATATTAGAATTGAATGATGTCGCCGTTTTCCAAAAGGAAAATATGGTCTTGAACAATGTTAGTTTGGATGTGAAAAAAGGTGAGTTTGTTTATTTGATAGGCAAAACGGGTAGCGGAAAAAGCAGTTTCATGAAGACCCTATATGGCGATTTACCTCTAACGCAGGGCGAAGGAAAAATAGTAGGTTTTGACCTAAAATCCTTAAAAGAAAAAGACATTCCCTTTTTACGTCGTAAGTTAGGCATTGTCTTTCAAGATTTTAAATTGTTACCTGACCGGAATATCAATAACAACCTTCTATTTGTACTTAAAGCCACAGGATGGAAGAATCAGATTAAAATGAATGCCCAAATCGAGGATGTTCTAGGCAAAGTAGGCATGAAGACCAAAGGTTTTAAGTTCCCTCATGAACTTTC
>JAGLKG010000102.1 GCA_023141835.1 Maribacter sp.
GGGAACTTTACATCCACGGAAGTGGAGGGAGCCTTGGCGGAACTAGCCTTGGGTAGTACTGACGATCAAACGGCATTAGAAGTTAACTCGGATACCCCAGTAGATGTTGATGGTGATGGTACAACAGAAGCCACTGTTGAAGATGTAATCCAAGGGATTGCACCTATTACGGCAAAGGCAGCACGAATTTTTTACCCACCTTCAATAGTGATAGATGCCTCTGCAATAGTGAGTAACACGACTATCGATTTATATCAAGAATATATAGATCAATTTGGGAGTCCTACAATGGCAAGTACAGGAGCTCCGGCTGCAGTGCCTACCTACAGTAAAACGGAATTGTATTATTATGTTACCTACGCGGATTCTGCAGTCTTAAATATAGATAGTATTGGTGCAGATGGCGTTATGCAATATGATGTAGTTGGAACTCCACCTGATTACAACTCACTGATCAATGTGGTTTTTGTAGTAAAATAATTTGAACTGAAAAACCAACCCAAATCGATTTGAAACACTCCATTATATATAAAGCATTATTTCTCAGCTTTGTTTTTACTTTGCTGGGAATTACCGTGTCAAATGCACAGTTTTTATTGCAGGCACCCAATAGTACTGATGAAACCAATTACCAATGGTATGAGGCTTCCGATACGTCAACAGTATTGGGAACTGATTTCTTTTACGAAGTTACTGCGCCTGGAATTTACTTTGCCACTTACGATGGCACACTTTGTGGGTCTAATGCAACAGGATATTTTATTGTAACGAACTGCAGCTCCCCGGATAATGAAGTGACATTGGATATTAGTGCCAATATTGATTTGGCTTCTGGTGCCACCGTAAGTTGGAATCCAGCTGTGGCTGGTGACCAGATACGACCCATGGTAACTTCTATTTTGAGTGTGACTAGATACACGGCAACAGTCACGAAAGCTGGAAATAGTTTTGATTTGCCAAATTTTACTGTGGTGTGCATAGATCAGGCAGCGGTCTTGGTCGACGATCTAGTTACAACAGATGAAGACGTACCGGTTGTGGTGGATATTTATGCCAATGATTCTGACTTGCCTACTACTGGTACCTTGGCGACGACAGGCCCATTAAATGGTGCGGTTTCGATCAATGATAATGGAACACCGAACAATCCCTCAGACGATATTGTCACATATACGCCAAATGTGGATTACAACGGACCTGATTCTTTTGATTACACCGTTTGCAACTCCTCAGGTGACTGCAGTATGGCTACTGTAACCATAGATGTGTTACCAATAGTTGACGCGATTGATGATTCGGTGGCAACAGAGGAAGAAATGCCTATAGCCATAGATATTTTGGCTAATGACAATGATATACCTGTGTTGGGGACACTAACAAATACTAATCCAACCGATGGCTCCGTAGTGTTCACTAACAATGGAACACCGACGGACCCTTCAGATGATGGTGTTACATATACGCCGAATATCGGTTTTGTTGGGACAGATACTTTTACATATACCCTTTGTGACGACTTTGCAAATTGTAGCACAGCAACTGTAACGATTGTGGTTACTGACGCACTGGACTTGGATAGTGATAATGATGGTATTGTGGATAGTTTCGAAGACCTGGATCTGGATAATGATGGAGATCCATCAACAAATCCAACGGATTCCGATGGAGATGGGTATGCTGATTATCTTGATATTGATAGTGACGATGATGGTATTCCTGACAACGTAGAAGCGCAATCCACTTTTGATTATATACCACCAAGTTTGTTAGATACTAATGCCAATGGTCTGGATGACGCATATGAAGTTGGTTCTTTAGGGTTATTCCCAATTGATACTGACGGTGATAATTTGCCTGACTACTTGGATGATGATAGCGATAATGATAATGTGCCAGATAGAATTGAAGGACATGACCATGATAGAAATGGTATGCCGGAGGTCGTTCTTATTGGTTCAGATAAGGATGATGATGGTTTGGATGATGGTTATGAAGATGCTGTGGTCATTGATATAGATGTCAACGACAAGATCAATAATCCAATTAATGACTTACCTAATACGGATGGAGATAGCGAATCTGATTACAGGGACACCAATGATGATAATGACGCATTGTTGACCATAGATGAGGATCTAAATGGCGATGGTGATTATTCCAACGATGATACTGATGGAAATGGTACTCCGGATTACCTACAACCTAATGCTCCGGAAGAAGAGGTTGAAGTATTTAATGTTGTCACTCCAAATGGAGATGGCGTGCACGATGTTTTGACTATTGGTGGATTACAAAATTACCCTGATAATACCATAAGAATCTATAATAGATGGGGTGTTTTGGTATATACTACGAAGGCATATGACACCGCTGGAAATGTGTTTGATGGCACCTCTGAAGGAAGGGTAACCGTTGATAAGGATAATAAACTACCTGTTGGCACCTATTTCTATATCTTGGATTATGTAGATGTGACCGATAAGACGGTTACAATGACTGGATATATTTATTTAAACAGATAATGATGACGACCATTTATCAAAAACATATTGGATTATTTCCACGGATTATGGCCTTTCTTGGCTTGGTAATCTTATTTTTCAATAGCGACTTACATGCACAGCAAGACGCCCAGTATACCCAATATATGTACAATACAGTAAGTGTAAACCCAGGCTATGCAGGGTCACGAGGTCATTTGAGTATTGCTGCTTTGCACAGATCACAATGGGTGGGTCTGGACGGAGCTCCCAAAACACAAACATTGAACGTACATTCACCCGTAGGTCATAACGGAATGGGCATGGGTATTTCACTTGTCAGTGATGAAATAGGACCAACCTCAGAAACCTATTTTGATATTGATTTTTCATATACGCTAAAAACCTCGAAAGAAGGTAAACTTAGCTTTGGATTCAAGACAAGTGCCCATTTATTGGATATTCGATTTTCTGAGCTGAATCAGTTTGCCCCTGACCAAACTTTGGAACAGGATATTGACAACAAGTTTTCTCCTAATTTTGGCGCAGGCATTTATTATCATACGAACAAATTTTATGCAGGCCTTTCAGTGCCTAGGTTTTTACAAACTTCCCATTTTGAAGAATCCTCATTGTCGACCGCTAGGGAACAAATGAATTTCTACTTGATTACAGGTTATGTTTTTGACCTTAATTCAAACGTGAAATTTAAGCCAACTATCCTTTCCAAAATAACGCAGGGGGCACCGTTGCAAGTCGACCTTTCGGCCAACTTTATGTTGAACGATAAATTTATTCTTGGTGCAGCCTATAGATGGGATGCCGCTTTAAGTGGCATGGTAGGCTTCCAGATCAATGAATCATTTTTAATAGGAATGGCCTATGATAAGGAAATCACAGAATTGGGTAGCGCGGCATTCAATGATGGCTCCTTTGAGATGATATTCAGATATGATTTCATAAAGACCAAAGGCTACCTCAAGTCACCTAGATTTTTCTAAATCAGTTTTTGTTTTCGCAAGAATCGTACTTTTTCATTTGTATTTTTTATAAGACGCCTACCTATTAAGTTGGGTAAAGGTCTTATTTTTACAAAATGAAGGAAGAAGAAGTCATCTTGGTGACACCCCAGGACGAACAGATTGGAACAATGCCTAAAATGGAAGCCCATGAAAAGGCTTTATTGCACAGGGCTTTTTCTGTTTTCATTATGAATGAACATGGGGAAACCATGCTTCAGCAAAGGGCGGCACATAAATATCATTCTCCTTTATTGTGGACTAATACGTGCTGCAGCCATCAACGGGAAGGTGAAACCAATATTGAGGCTGGCAAAAGAAGATTGCTGGAGGAAATGGGTTTTAACACTGAGCTGGAAGAACTGTTTTCCTTTATTTACAAAGCTCCTTTTGACAACGGACTTACGGAACATGAATTGGATTATGTAATGATTGGGAAATTCAATGGCGTTCCAAAAATAAACCTCGATGAAGTTGCCGATTTTAAGTGGATGCGACCTTCTGTCATTAAAAATGACATTGCTCAGCACCCAGATAAGTACACCGTTTGGTTCAAGATTATTTTTGAAAAATTCTTTGACCATTTAACAAAACCATACCGATGAAAGTTAAGGTAAGTAGAAAGGCCCATTTTAACGCTGCCCATAGGTTGCATCGTGAAGATTGGGATGATGCTAAAAACAATGTCGTTTTTGGTCGGTGTAATAACCCAAACTTTCACGGTCATAACTATGATTTGGTGGTTAGTGTTTACGGGGAAATAGATCCAGAGACAGGTTTCGTTATGGATATGAAGGTTTTAAAAGAGCTCATCAAAGAAAGAATTGAAGATGTTCTGGATCATAAAAACCTTAATATTGAGATTCCGGAGTTTAAAAACCTGAACCCCACTGCCGAAAATATAGCTGTGGTCATATGGAACAAATTACGCCCTCATATCAACGCATCTAAAGAACTTGAAGTGGTACTTTTCGAAACACCACGAAATTTTGTCACGTATTCGGGCTGAGGTAACAATTGTTTCCATACCAACAAAATAACAAATAGTACAATGAATTTATATCCATTGAAATTTCAACCCATTTTAAAAGAGCGTCTATGGGGTGGTACTAAATTAAAGGAAGTTTTAGGAAAATCCAGTAGTAGTGATATTACTGGGGAGAGTTGGGAGCTTTCAGCCGTGGACGGTGATATATCGGTCATAGCCAATGGAGAATTGTCAGGTATTTCATTACAGGAGGTTATCAATGATAGGGCGGAGGAATTATTGGGCAAAAGTATTGTGGAAAGGTTTGGAAAGGATTTCCCGATCCTTATCAAATTCATTGACGCCAAACAGGATTTATCAATTCAACTGCATCCCAATGATGAATTGGCAAAGAAAAGGCACAATTCATTTGGTAAAACAGAAATGTGGTACGTAATGGATGCCGATGAAGGGGCAAATCTTATTGTAGGCTTTAATAAAAATGTAACCAAGGATGAATATTCCGGGAGTTTGGAGAATGATACGCTTTTGGATTTATTGAATTATGAACCTGTAAAGGAAGGTGATACCTTTTTTATAGATACGGGAAAAATCCATGCTATTGGCGCTGGGGTATTACTTGCGGAAATACAGCAAACATCCGATGTAACCTATCGGGTATTCGATTTTAATCGCAGAGATAAAGATGGTAACCTAAGAGAGCTTCACACAGAATTAGCCTTAGATGCTATGGATTATGCGAAAAAAGATGATTTTAGGGTGACTTACAATAGTGAAAACAATAAAATGAACGAGATGGTAGATTGTCCTTATTTTAAGACGAATTTTATCCATCTTACACAAGATTTGACTCAAGAAGTATCCCATAGGGATTCGTTTACCATTTATATGTGCGTAGGCGGTTCGGCTAAAATAAGTACAGAAACAGGTTCGGCGATTGTCAAAAGGGGGGAAACAGTTCTAGTACCTGCGAGTTCAGAAATAATAAACATAAGCTCTACCGGAGCCAAACTATTGGAGGTTACGGTTTAAGATTTAAAAATATATAGGTTTACCTTGAGGTTGGGAGTCTAAAAACAGTATTTTTGCAAAAAATATTTCAATAATGGCAAGTATAAGGGATTTAAAAAAAGATATAAACTTTGTTTTGGGAGATATCATTGAGGCTGTCTATATCGTAGAAGGCGCCAATAACAGACAAGACTCCAAAGAGGGTGCACAAATAATTGATGAGGCCATCGAAACTTTTGATGATTTAATTGCGAAAGTGAACCAAAGAGATGTTGAAAACAGAAAGGCTCATCTTAACAATATTCGCGTAGAATTGGAAAAGAAAGCTACTGGCTTGGTTGAAAAACTTAATAAATTGGGATAATACCCTAATGGATGTATATGAAAAACGCCCTGATATTTTTATCAGGGCGTTTTTTATTAGTTGCCTTTCTTCTTAAGTTCTAGAAAGTTGTTTAGGGCCTTTCCATATTTAGAATTGGCCACCTCTGTCGATAGTGAGTTGTTTACGGAATCCAAATATTTTACATTGGCGTCCGGGACTTCGGTAAGGGCTATATAGGGTGCAATATATGAGTCTTTATTGTTCAAGGCAAAGCTCAATGCAAAGGCATACCCTCTTTGAATATTTTTATCACTCAGTCTTTGAATGGAATCGAGTTGCAAGGAATCTAATGGGTTTTCAGTATTCATTGCACTTTGCATTATTTCCAGATTTTTTTTATTGAACCTCGTCATGGTTTTTCTATATTCCTCTAACTTTTGATGGGTTTCTGAACCCTCGATTTTAGCGTTGGTATCAAAAGTATTCCAGCTTGTATTGATTGTAATGTGCCCAGGTTCACCAAAAAAGGTAATCCTGTCATTGATGTCATTATTGTCTTTTTTATTCAGGTATAAATAAAATATTTCAGGACTTTCTAATTTGGTTTTGAACGAAAAGCTCCCATCACCATCAACCTTCAAGGAATCTAAAGTTATCAAAGTAGAATCGGGTAGGCTTTGAAGGTAAAGCGTACCCTTTTTAAGGCCCTTTACTTTCCCCGAAACAGTCATCATATTGCTGGTGTCTTCAGAGCAGGAGATTAAAAAAAAGGCAAATAGGCCAAAAAGAAGAATTTGTTTCATGCTAATTATTTTGTGGCGCAAATATCAATATTTTTTTTCGGTTTTCTTTATCATTATTGTCGGATTCCAGAAAGTATTTGCCGGTAAGTCTAATATCGAATGGATTAAACCTTTGAGGCAATTTCCATTAAATATGCACAAAGGAGCGCTCCACCGGTGCCAACAACATATCCGAATACGGCCAACAATACCCCAACAGAAGTTAGGGAGGGATGAAATTCGGCAGCCACCACTGGTGCTGAGGCAGCTCCGCCCACATTGGCCTGACTCCCAACAGCCAAGAAAAAATAAGGTGCTTTGATTAATTTAGCCACAATAATCAATAATATGGCATGTATTGAAATCCAAATGAGTCCCACAACGATCAATCCCGGATTATCAAGTACTTTGGTTAAATCCATTTTCATTCCAATAGTGGCTACAAGGATATAAATAAAAACCCCTCCTATTTTACTGGCGCCTGCACCCTCATAATTCTTGGCTTTTGTGAAGGAAAGTAAAATGCCCAGAACGGTTGCAATAACGACCATCCAGAAAAAATTGCCACCCAAAAAGGAGAGAAAGCTCTTAGGGTTCTGGACGAACTCATAATTTTCAATTAAATGAGCACTAAAATAATTTCCAAGAAAATGGGCACTGCCTACAGCTGTAAAAGCAAAGAAAAACATCATCACATAATCTTTTATAGTGGGCACCCTGGTGATTTTTTCGGCAAATTCAGATACCGTAATTTTTAAGGTTTCGATAGCGGAAGTATCGGCTTTAAGCCATTTGTCAATTTTTCTGGTTTTACCCACACCTAAAAGTAAAATAGCCATCCAAATGTTTGCCCCAATAACATCTACAATGACCATCTGACCGAACCTATCTGGGTTGAATTTGAATATCTCTAACATTGCCGCCTGATTGGCTCCACCACCAATCCAGCTACCTGCAATAGTCGAAAGGCCTCTCCATACAGCATCAAAATCGGCCCCGCCCACAGTATCTGGGGAAAAGATGGAAACAATTAGAATGGCCAATGGGCCTCCAATAATAATCCCAACGGTACCTGTTAAGAACATGATCAATGCTTTTGAACCTAAATTGAGTATAGATTTTAAATCTATACTCAATGTCATTAATACCAATGCCGCCGGTAATAAATACCTACTAGCTACAAAATATACCTTGGACTCATGTTCAATTATTTCTCCAGAGGAACTTTCAGAGCTCCATTCGGGAGCTATTAAGCCTATTGAGGTTAGAATACCCGGCAACAAATAACACATTAATACACCTGGGACAAAAGAATAGAATTTTAACCAAAACCCCTTTTTAATTGAAGAGGTGTAAAATACAAAGCCCAAGCAAAGGGCTAAAAGTCCAAAAATAACCGTGTCATCAGTAATCAACGGTTGGGTAAGAGGTTCGGTCATGGGTCATATGGTTATTCAACCCAAATATAGTTAAATATTGAAATGTTGTTTTAGAAAATGCGCAACACCATCTTCTGTGTTTTTCAGGGTTGTATAATCTGCTATGGCTTTAATCTCTTCCCTTGCATTGCCAACTGCAACTCCACAATGTGCATACTGTAACATTTCAGAATCATTAAAATTATCGCCAAAAGCGATAATATCATTGAATGAAGCGGTTTCTCCAAGTAACGACTCGATGGCCAAAAGTTTGGAAATGGATTTTGGTGTAATCTCGATCAGAGTGTCATTGGACCGATAAATATTCAAGATTGAATTGAATTTGACCCTAAGTTCTGGATGAATGTCATCTATGGTTTCTTGGGTTCCCATAAGCATTATTTTATGGGCTCCGATATTTCTTTTGTGCCAATCTTGTATGGTTTGGTCAGCACTTCTATAAGTGGGGGTTACCTTGGTATGTTTTATTTCCTTAATAACTCGTTCTGTTCGCTCTTCAACATACCATTCATCTTTATAATATAGTCCAAGCCTTATGTCAAAATTGTTGGCTAGATCATGAAGTTTTTCAACATATTCTAAATCAATTAATGTGGATGAAATCTCAACTTCATT
>JAGLKG010000103.1 GCA_023141835.1 Maribacter sp.
CATTCACTGCGCCATAACGATTTTTAACGGATCGAATTACTCGATAGCGGCTACTCGTATCACCTTCGAAATAGAGCACCGTATCGACCATATGTTCCAGTACCCTGGGGCCTGCCAGGGCACCATCTTTTGTCACGTGACCCGCCAACAACACAGTCGTGTTTGTTTGTTTTGCATAACGCACCAATTGCGCGGCTGATTCCCTGACCTGCGCCACTGAACCGGGGGCAGACTGTAATAACTCTGTATAAACTGTCTGGATAGAATCTATGACTATGACTTCAGGCCGTTCGGCACTGGCAACAGATAAAATTCTTTCCAGATTATTTTCTGTCAGTAATTTGATTTTCTCGAGGGCGAGATCAAGGCGATGACCACGAAGACTGATTTGTTGTGCAGATTCTTCACCAGAAACATAAAGTGTTTTATAAGGGAGCTTCAAAGCTATTTGAAGCAACAAAGTACTCTTGCCTACACCGGGTTCCCCACCCAAAAGCACCAATGACCCTGGAACCAAACCACCGCCCAATACCCGATTGAATTCCAAGTCGTATGTGCTTAAACGTAATTCCTTATCGGTGCTGATTTCATTGACACGTAATGGTTTTGCAATTTTCTTTAAAGTGTTTGAAGGTGTTTTCCAGCCCTTTTTTTCTTCCTTTTGAATTACCTCTTCAACAACCGTATTCCACGCTTTACAGGCGGAACATTGTCCCACCCATTTGGCATATTGGGTGCCACAGTTTTGACAGAAAAAGGATGTTTTGGTTTTGGCCATTCCTTAGTTTAAGGGTTTTGGCTAAAGATAAAGCAAACTTTTAAAAAAGTTTGTAGTTAGGTGGTTTTCTACTAGGAAATTTAGAATCCGAAATCGACTTTTAAAGCATCTATTTTTTCTAGAGCCATTTCTTTGGTCAAGAAGTCGATTTCTTCCATGCCAAAGGCTTTTTCGAAAGTACGGAGTGCTTTTTTGGGTTCACCCATTTGTTCATAGTATTCGCCTTCAAAATAAAAGCCCAACATGGTATTCGGAAATTCGACCTTACATAAATCTGAAAGGGGCTTTAAGGATTCAAAGTCCTCTTTTTTTCGGGTCCCGGCATAGATCGCCATAACATCATTAAGGTCGACGGGTTTTTTAATCCCGAAGAGATCCTCTATACTGTTGTATTTATTTTCAAGATAATTAAAGACAGGGTCAACCGATGTTAATATTTGGGTTTTGTACTCCTTGGGGCTAATAGGCTTGAACATGCCAAAGATATTATCAAAAGCTTTCCCAATACCATAAGTTGCAATTGATATATGATCAGCACTTGGGTATTCGTCGAAATAATAATGCAAGGATTCTTTGTCAATGGCCTTTATTGCATTGTTTAGTGCCATGATTCTTGGGGTGTACCTACTTTTCTCACCCTCTAATATCAATTGATAAAAAATCTGTTTGTTCATCGCCTTCAATCTGGTGGGAATTCTTGTTTCCATTTCTGGTGCCAAGGTCGGCGATATATTTATGTAGGCATTGAAAAGCGAACGTTCCTTGAACAACCAGTAGTTTTGAAAATTAGCTGTTATATCATATCCAACAACCATTTTAAAGGGTGCTGTATTGTAATTAAGATCTAGATAAGGAATGATTTCCATCCCCAAAAATTCAAAGAACTTGCTTCCTTTTTCCAGTGGTAATCCGGTTTCCTTGTCAAATGCACAATCATCTAATCGAATACTGTCTTCACTTTGATGAATGCCAACGATAATAGACTCTGGCATGCCATGAAATTTACTATAGAATTTGGCGGTGGCAACTACTTGTTCGAACAGATAATCACCATCTAAGACCACAATTAGCGGATGCTTTTTTTCCTTATTATAGTCTTCGGGAAAGTAATAGCTCACGTCCCTTCTTTCCTGAAGTTTAAAAGATTCGAAGATTTCTTTGGTGACCTGGGCATTAAGTCCAAAACAAACGAACAATGCCAATACAATTAAAAAACGTTGCATGAAACATATTTTGGGCAGTCGAAAAACTACCTATTTCTGTTCAATAACGGTAATAAGAGAAAAGATATTGCACCAAAAACAACAACCATTAAGGTTTGGGAAATCCACATGATCCAACCAAATGCGTTACCTGACACAATACTGAC
>JAGLKG010000104.1 GCA_023141835.1 Maribacter sp.
CCATTCGTGGTGGTCATTGCAATAGCACCACCAACAAAGGCGACAAGAAGAGCGCCTAAAGAAAGATCAACGGTTTCTAAAACTGTAAATTTAATGACCCAAAACATGGCTATATAACTACCCCAAATAAAGAGTGTATGAAGAATAAAGGACCATTTGCGCTTCATGCTAAAGATACTAAGAACACCTTCCAATAAATTTTTCAGAAAACCTTTTAGTTTTATCGCAAACGTTGAAGTAGATTTCTTGACAAGTCGTATGCTTATAAATAGGCCTAAAATACCAAAGATTAAGACAATCAAACTGCCAAAAAGGCCAATTCCACTTTCTTTGATAAATTCAATTATTAGTTCGGTCTGTAAAATTAGGGCCGCCAATATAATGAGCAGTAGCATTATGACATCTATGACTCTTTCTGTTACAATAGTGCCAAATCCTTTTTCAAAAGGAACATCTTCATAGGTAGCCAGGGCCGTTGCTCTTAGAAATTCTCCTGACCTTGGAACGCCCAAATTAGTTAAGTAGGCGGTTAGAATTATAAGTACATTATTACTTGTTTTGGGTTTATATCCTAAGGGTTCTAACAAGTGGTTCCAGCGAATCGCTCTCGATATATGACTTAAGATTCCAATACCAATTGATATGCTGATCCATAAAGGGTCCGCTTCTTTGATATAACCGATAATTTCCAATCGTTGATTCGAAGTTGTCGAATTATAGAGGTACCAAACCAAAAAAATCCCCAACGCGATAGGGAGTACTGTTTTTAATGTTTTTTTTAGTTGATCGTTCAAAATTAATTCAGGAGATTGGTCTCTTCATTTGGAAATACTAATGAAGGATTGAATTTTCTCGCTTCTTCAATATCCATTCTGGCATAGGTAATTAAGATTAAAACATCACCGACTGCTACTCTTCGGGAAGCGGCTCCGTTTAGTGTAATTTCCCCACTACCTCTTGGGCCGGGAATAGCATAGGTTTCCAATCGCTCACCGTTGTTATTGTTCACAATCTGGACCTTTTCACCTTGAATTATGTTGGCGGCATCCATTAAATCCTCGTCTATAGTAATGCTACCAATATAATTAAGATCCGCCCCAGTGACTTTTACACGGTGAATTTTAGATTTTACTACTTCTATTTGCATGCAACAAAGTTAATTAATTAAGGGCGATGTTATCTATTAATCGCACGCCATCAGCATAAACGGCGATAAATGCCCTGTACTTTCTGTTTTTTTGTTTTCTAACAAGTGGTTTTAATGTAGTGGCTTCGGTGATTTCAATATACTCCAGTTCCAAATCTGGATGTTTTTTATATTGTTTTGTTACCCAATCCTTAACATTCTTTGCACTTTCCATGCCAAATATTCTTTTGGCAGACGTTAGTGTCTTAAAGATAAAAGCAGCTTCATGTCTAATAGTAGTAGACAACCTTTCATTTCTGGAACTTAGTGCCAATCCATTGGATTCCCTTACAATAGGGCAGCCAATAATTTTCACGGGAATGTTTCGGATTTCAACTAATTTTCTAATAATCTGTAATTGTTGAAAGTCTTTTTCGCCAAAATATGCTTTATCAGGTTTTACTGAAGTCAAAAGTGTTTCAACGATTGTTCCGACACCATCAAAATGGCCCTCCCTAAAGGCCCCTTCCATTATATTTTCAAGTCCGTAAAAATTGTAATTTTCAGATCTCACCGCATTGGAATACATCTCTTTGACGGTTGGGGCAAAAACTAATATGTCTTTCGATATCTTTTCAAGAAGGTCAATATCGCTTTTTAATGTCTGTGGGTATTTCTCCAAGTCCTCCTTGTTATTGAATTGTGTAGGGTTGACAAAAATACTGATCACAACAACTTCATTTTCATGGATGGCCCTTTGCACTAGAGCCGCATGACCACAATGTAAAGCTCCCATAGTAGGCACCAAGCCAATACTTTTCTTCCTTTCGGCAAAGGAAAGATGTTCGGTTAGTTCCTTTTTGGTTTTGATCAGCACCATAAGTTTTATTTAAGGGCGAGCAAACTTACTATAAATACTGCTAATCTGTATAATTTTTGTAATTTTGCAGCTACTTTTGCACGATAAATAAAATATTGCTTTTATGAATGGTAAAAAGATATTGTTCGTATCTTCAGAATTAGTCCCTTACCTTCCAGAGAACGAAGTTTCATTAATGTCATACGAAGCCCCAAGAATGGTCAACAGTAATGGTGGCCAAATAAGGATTTTTATGCCGAGATATGGAAACATCAATGAGCGCAGACATCAGTTGCATGAAGTTATTCGTCTTTCAGGGATGAACCTTGTCATTAATGATATGGACATGCCTTTGATAATTAAGGTGGCCTCAATTCCTAAAGAGCGCATACAGGTATATTTTATTGACAATGATGAGTACTTTAAAAGAAAGGCCACATTTACTGATGTAGATGGCAATCTTTTTGATGATAATGACCAGCGCGCAATTTTCTTTGCGAAGGGAGTTGTTGAAACGGTCAAGAAATTAAACTGGTCTCCTGATATTATCCATGTTCATGGATGGATGGCTTCACTTTTGCCCCTTTACCTGAAAAAATACTATGCAGATGAGCCCTTATTTGCCGATAGTAAAATAGTCACTTCTGTTTATGGTCAAGGATTTGAAGGTGAACTAGATAAGGAAATGATTAAAAAAATTACTTTCGATGGAATTCCTGAAGAAAGTGTCAGTGTTCTAAGTGAACCTAACTATAATAATTTGTTAAAAGTAGCGGTAGATTTTTCTGATGCTGTTATTTTAGCGGCGGAAGAAATTTCAGAAGATTTACAAAACCATATATCCAACCTCCAAAAACCCGTGTTGCCATTTGTTCCTTTACAAGGTTTTGAAGAAGCATATGCTAATTTTTATAACACTGAAGTTTTAAAATAATCTAAATGAGTTTTTTTAAGAGATTCAATTTTCCTGTTCTTACAGGAATTTTACTTTTTGTTGTTTTCGTTTCGTGCGAAGATGAGATTTCAACGATTGGCGCAGAAGTAATTGGAGGAGAAGCTTTCAATACAAATAAAGCGGTCTACGATGTATTTGCTTATAATAAGAAAATTGAAGCTGTAAGGACGAATAAATTGCCCCATTACCAATTGGGCATTTTCAATGACCCCGTATATGGTAAGACTGAAGCTCGTATCACATCTCAATTACAATTGCCATCGGTAAGACCTGTTTTCGGAAGGTATTCCCAAGCTGTTGAAGACAGCTCGGAAGATGATGGGAACGAAAGTACCATTCAAGAGAATGAAACAGTCACGGAAGTGTTCCTATATATTCCATATTTGACCAACCCAAGGGGTGATAAGGATGGGGATGGTTTGATTAACGAATTCGATGCGGACCCTGAGGATTCCAATAGTGATACAGATGGAGATGGTTTTAGTGATAATCAGGAGCGTATTAACGGTACGAATCCGTTGGTCGATGACTCTGTAGATGATGAGGATTTCGTGGCGAATAATTTTGCCCAGAGAATAGATTTGGACAGTATTTACGTTAATAGCACTGTTTTTAAGAAAGATATGATGGCCTCGTTTAACTTGAAAGTAGAACGGTCTACCTATTTTTTAAGGGATTTGGATCCGAATACAAATTTTCAAGAAGCCCAGGAATATTTTTCCTCCCAACAATTTTCCCCAAGCTTTGTGTCCGATGTTTTGTTTGAAGGTGAAGTGGTTGTTGATGATGAACAGTTTTTAATTGAGCAAGACGATGATTCTTCAACTGAAGATGTTGATGAATCAAAGGCTTTCAAAAGAATTGAACCCGGGATTAGAGTGTCTTTGGACACAGCTTTTTTTCAGGAAAACATTATCAACAAAGAAGGAGGGTCTGAATTTGTAAGTCAAGCTAATTTTAAGGAGTTTATAAGAGGGATTCACCTTTCCACATCTTCGATTTCTGATGATATAATGATATTATTGGATATGAAAGAAGCTAAAATTACAGTGGTCTACAACTATGATAGTTTTGATAATAATGACACGACTGATGATGATTCCGATGATGGGATAGAGCTAATTGAGGCTGAATTTGAACTTTCAATGTTAAGCCAGGTCCAACAAGGTGCTCCAATAACGGGTAACGCAGTGAATACTTTTAACAATGATGCGTTTCCTGCAGAGATCAGTAATGCTATGAATGTTCAGGATAACGCCTCCAGGATTTATGTAAAAGGAGGGGCAGGTACGTACACCGAGATTAGGCTTTTTGCAGAAGATGAAGAAGATGGTGTTGAATTTGTAAATCAAATCAAAGCTGAAAATTGGATTATAAATGAGGCCAATTTAATTTTTTATGTAGACCGCAATGCGCTTGACAATGCTGGGACTGTTATTGAACCACCAAGATTATATTTGCATAATGCAGAAACCCAAGCCCCGTTGATAAATGTGAGTACAGAAAATTCCGATCAAGATGCGGTATCCCTCTTTGGTCTTTTTCTTAATTACGACGGACTAGTTCAAAAGTCATCGGATGGTAAAGGGGAAAAATATAAGGTCAGAATTACGGACTATATCAATGACATCATCATCAGGGATTCTACAAATGCAAAACTGGGTTTGTCAATTACCCCGGATATTGAACTTATTGGAGCTTCGAATGCCATGTTCAGTGACGGTGAAATGGATATCCCTGTTACGCCAACCTTAAGCCCTTTGGGAACTGTTCTTTATGGTAGTGCCGTTTCGGCTGAAGAAGAGGATTTTAAGCTAAAACTGGAAATTTTCTACACCGAAACAAATTAGTTACCCTAAGGGTTGATTTAGCCTTTGTCATCCTCAAATTGTTTTTTCTATGGTATTTTACCGCGCATGATATACCACTTACGGAATTTTGACGTGTTACAACCGAGAATTCAGTCTTTTTAAGCTTATTCCTTATAAATTTGTTACCGACAAGAATAAGAGCAATCTAACAATCAAAGTATTATGTGTGGAATTGTAGGATATATAGGACATCGTGATGCTTATCCCATTATCGTTAAAGGGTTACAGCGACTGGAGTATAGAGGATATGACAGTGCAGGTATCGCTTTGTACGACGGTACGGATATCAACTTATCTAAAACTAAAGGAAAGGTTGAGGATTTAAGAAGTAAAAGTAAATCTACCATTTCTTTAAAAGGGAGTTTGGGTATTGGCCATACCAGATGGGCAACACATGGTGTTCCCAATGATGTTAATTCTCACCCCCATTATTCGAATTCTGGGGATTTGGTCATTATCCATAATGGAATCATCGAAAATTATGGGTCCATTAAAAAAGCTTTGACTGAACGCGGTTACACCTTTACTTCTGACACCGATACAGAGGTTTTGGTCAACCTTATTGAAGAGGTGCAAAAGACAGAAGATGTAATGCTGGGACAAGCAGTTCAGATTGCACTTAATCAAGTGGTAGGAGCATACGCTATTGCTGTTTTTGACAAAAAGAAGCCCGACGAAATTGTAGTTGCAAAATTGGGAAGTCCTTTAGCAATTGGGATAGGGGAAAATGAGTTTTTTATTGCATCTGATGCCTCTCCTTTTATAGAGTTTACTAACAATGCCGTTTATTTAAAGGACGAAGAGATGGCTATTATTAGATTGGGGAAAGAAATAAAGTTACGGAAAATTCAAAATGATGCGGTAGCCTATCCCAATATCCTGGAACTTCAAATGAATCTTGAGGAGATCGAAAAAGGGGGGTATGATCATTTTATGCTTAAGGAGATATATGAACAGCCCAGAGCAATTTTGGATACTTATAGAGGTAGACTTTTAGCCGACCAAGGACTTATTAAAATGGTAGGAATTGATCAGCATCTGGAAAAATTCCTCAATGCAAATAGAATTATTATAGTTGCCTGTGGTACATCATGGCATGCGGGATTGGTGGCAGAGTACATTTTTGAGGACTTGGCACGAATCCCTGTTGAGGTGGAGTATGCGTCAGAATTCCGATATAGAAATCCTGTTATTACAGATAAAGACGTGTTAATTGCGATTTCCCAATCAGGTGAAACAGCAGATACTTTGGCTGCTATCAAATTGGCCAAGGAAAAAGGCGCTTTTGTTTTTGGGGTTTGTAATGTTGTGGGGTCTTCTATTGCCAGAGAGACAGATGCAGGTGCATATACCCATGCTGGACCGGAAATAGGTGTTGCCTCAACAAAGGCATTTACAACTCAAATTACTGTTCTAACATTGTTGGCACTTAAATTGGCGAAGGAAAAAGGGGAGTTTTCAGAATCTCAGTTCCATGAGATTTTGACTGAACTCGAGACTATCCCTGCTAAAGTGGAAAAGGCTTTGGAGTCTAATGCATTGATCGAAATCATCGCTGATGTGTATAAAGATTCTCCAAACTGTCTTTATTTGGGGAGAGGTTATAATTTCCCAGTTGCTCTTGAGGGGGCATTGAAATTAAAGGAAATTAGTTACATCCATGCAGAAGGTTATCCTGCAGCGGAAATGAAACATGGGCCGATTGCCCTGATAGATGAACATATGCCAGTTATTGTAATCGCTACAAAAAAAGGGCATTATGAAAAAATTGTTAGCAATATACAAGAGATAAAATCCAGAAAGGGCAAAATCATCGCCATTGTCACAGAAGGAGACGAGCAAGTGACCCAATTGGCCGACCATGTTGTTGAGATTCCGGAAACTTCGGAAAGTTTATCGCCACTAGTGACCACAATACCGTTACAATTATTATCATACCACATAGCTGTTATGAGAAATTGCAATGTGGATCAACCAAGAAACTTGGCAAAATCAGTGACCGTGGAGTAGTTGGTATACTAAATCAAATAAAAAAGGCCATGATGTTAATTATGGCCTTTTTTATTTGATTATCAGAGATTTCAAACCGTAATTGTTGATAGAACATTACTATGCGTGCATAATTTTTTTGTTTTTTCATTATCGATATGAAAAAATCTGTATCTTGTATAATGAACTAACTTAACTCACGGTTATAATGAGAAAACTACTATTTTTATCCATGATGATATTGGGTGTGTTTGGTTTTGCCCAAACAACGATTACTGGAAATATCGTTGATCAAAATAATGAACCTGTTCCTGGGGCAAATGTGATTATTGTTGGAAAAGCAATAGGAGCTGTTTCTGATTTTGATGGCAATTTCACATTGCAAACTTCAGAAACGCCTCCATTTCAATTAAAAATATCCAGCATTGGTTATTCTGATGCAGTAGCAGAGATTACTTCCAATAATCAAAATATCACAATTGTGATTTCAGAGGTACAAACTATCTTGGATGAAATAATACTTTCTGCTTCTCGCACACCGGAACGTCTGTTTGAATCTCCCGTTTCTGTGGAACGTTTTGGTCTTAAGGAAATACAGAACACTGCCTCAGCATCTTTTTATGGGGGTCTTGAAAATTTAAAAGGAGTAGATGTTAATACGAATAGTTTAACTTTCCAATCCATTAATACAAGAGGTTTTGCAAGTTTTGCCAATACGCGTTTCATGCAACTGGTAGATGGTATGGACAACGCCTCGCCAGCATTGAACTTTGTAATGGGGAATTTGGTGGGAATGAACGATTTGGACGTTCTGAGCGTTGAGATTCTTCCCGGTGCCTCCTCGGCTCTTTATGGTGCAAATGCCTTCAATGGTATTCTATTTATGAGAAGTAAAAGTCCTTTTGATTTTCAAGGCATAAGTAGTTATTTTAAAACGGGAATTACCTCTCAGGAGGCTGCAGGGGATAATGACTACCATGATGTTGGAATTAGGGCTGCGCATGCTTTTAGCGATAAATTTGCGGTTAAAGCTAGTTTGTCATTTATGCAAGGTACCGATTGGCATGCAGTCAATGAAGAAGATTTGAATAATCCTGGGGCAACTAGGGTTAACCCTGCCTATGATGGACTCAACATTTACGGTGACGAAGTTTCAACAGTATTGAATTTTGATGCCTTGGCGGGATTGCCTTCAGGAACTGTAGGCTCGGCATTGGTTTCACGGACAGGTTATGCTGAGCGCGATTTGAACAGCTATGATGCGGAGAGTGTTAAGTTTGATGGAGCAGTTCATTACAGACCTTTTGCCAATGATGTTGAGATTATATATAACTATAGAATTGGAATGGGGTCAACTATTTATCAAGGTGCCAACAGATATTATATTGATAATTTTTCGTTACAACAGCAAAAATTAGAGATCAAAAATGACAACTTCTTCGTAAGGGCCTACAAGACTACTGAAGATGCAGGGGATTCATATGACACCAGATTCGCTGCAATAAATGTAAATAGAAGTTGGAAAAGGGATGCCCCTAATCCCGATGACCCAAGTGAAGCTTCATGGTTTGGTGACTACGCGGCGACTTATATAGGCGCAAAATTAGGTGTTGGGACAGGGGTTCAATTAGATGACGCCACTGCGCATGCTGCGGCAAGGGCGGCTGCTGATCAAGGTAGATTGATACCGGGGACACCAGAGTTCCAAACCGCTTTCAATTCTGTCATTGCGAATGGTGATTTGACCACAGGTGCAAGATTCATTGATAATACCAAATTACGTCATGTGGATGCCAATTATAATTTCAGCCATTTGACCAAAGATTTTGCCGATATTCAAATAGGAGGTTCGTATCGCGAGTACGAGTTGAATTCCAGTGGAACCATATTTACGGATACTGATGGGTCTATACCTTACGAAGAGTATGGATTGTACACCCAAATTCAAAAGAAATTTATGGATGAACGTTTCAAATTTACTGGGTCTGTTCGTTATGATAAAAATGAATTATTCGAAGGTTTTGTTTCCCCTAGGGCATCATTGACATATACCGCAGGTGAAAATAGAAACCATAATTTTAGAGGGTCGTTCCAAACCGGATTTAGAAACCCAACGACCCAAGATCTATACATAGGCTTAAACGCAGGTAGGGCATTATTAGTTGGGGCGGCAGAGGATAATCTTGATAGGTATGTAGTTAATGTTCCAGTATCTACCAATGGTGCGGCTATAGTAGGTTCAGATATGGTAACAATGATAGGTAGAGCTGCATATGAAAATGCATTTTCCCAAAGCTCAGTAGAAGCAGGTGCTCCAGTAGCAGTTAATACGGCATTGGTCAAGCCTGAGAAGGTTACGGCACTTGAATTGGGGTATAGAGGACAGATTGGGAAAGTTGTAATTGATATCAGTGGTTATTATAACGACTATGAGGATTTTATTTCTCAAAAAATTGTACTGGCGCCCAAATATGGTCAAGCAGGTGATGGAGCTCTGTCTTTACTGGCGCTCCAAAATCTGGATTTTCAACCCTTTAATGTGTATACCAATTCGCTTGCGGATATAACATCATATGGAGTTACTGCTGGTATAGAAGCCAAAGTTTTGGGCAACTTCGATTTAGGAGTCAATTATACTTTTTCCGATTTTGACTTTGATCAGGCTTCTGATCCGGATTTCCAACCTCAGTTCAACACACCAAAGCATAAGGTTAAAGCCTCATTTGGTAATACAGCATTATTTGAAAATTTTGGCTTTAATGTTAATTACAGGTGGTCAGATGAATATTTATGGCAGAACTCATTTGCTACTGGCATGATTCCAGCTTTTAGCGTGCTTGATGCACAAGTTAACCTTGCCGTTCCTGGTATAAAATCCGTATTTAAAATTGGTGCTTCCAATTTACTTGGGGATGAATATTTTAGTGCAATAGGAACTGGATACATTGGGTCACAATACTATCTTTCTTGGACAATCAATAATTAGAATAAAGTCAAAAATAGCGATGGAAGAAGATGCCTTACAAGGCGTCTTTTTTCTTTTTTAAAAAAGGCGTACAATCCATTTCAATTTAAAATTGAAAAACATATCTTTGCAGCCTGAAAAACAAAGGGCGTTAAGTCCTGATTTTTAGATATCAAAATACTAAAACATAAATACGTTAGTAATGTCGAAAATTACAGGTAAAGTTTCCCAGATAATTGGGCCAGTTGTAGATGTAGAATTTCAATCGGGATCAGATCTTCCAAAAATTTATGATTCCCTTGAAATCACTAATAAAGATGGCTCTATCCTGGTTTTGGAGGTTCAATCCCATGTTGGTGAAAATACAGTAAGAACCATTTCTATGGATTCTACGGATGGTCTAAGTAGGGGAACCGAGGTGATCGCTACAGGAAACGCCATTCAAATGCCAATTGGTGATGATATTTACGGACGCTTGTTTAATGTGATAGGTGATGCTATTGATGGTATTGGAGATTTACCTAAAGCTGGTAAAGACGGATTGCCAATTCACCGTGAAGCTCCCAAATTTGAGGACCTTACCACTACCACGGAAGTTCTTTTTACTGGAATCAAGGTTATTGATTTGATTGAACCCTATGCGAAAGGTGGTAAAATTGGATTATTCGGTGGTGCAGGTGTTGGTAAGACTGTATTGATTCAGGAATTGATCAACAATATTGCAAAAGGCCATGGAGGTCTTTCGGTATTCGCAGGAGTGGGGGAACGTACCCGTGAAGGAAATGATTTGCTTCGTGAAATGTTGGAATCTGGCATTATAAAATATGGTGATGACTTTTTGCATTCTATGGAAGAAGGTGGATGGGATTTGTCTAAAGTTGATAAGAAGGCAATGAAAGAGTCCAAGGCTACTTTCGTTTTCGGACAAATGAACGAGCCCCCAGGGGCACGTGCCCGTGTTGCACTTTCAGGGTTGACCATTGCAGAATATTTCCGAGATGGTGCCGGTGAAGGTCAAGGAAAAGACGTATTATTCTTTGTAGACAATATTTTCCGTTTTACACAAGCAGGTTCTGAAGTATCGGCTCTTTTAGGTCGTATGCCATCAGCGGTAGGTTATCAGCCAACTTTAGCTACCGAAATGGGTGCCATGCAAGAACGTATTACATCTACTAAAAGAGGTTCCATTACATCTGTTCAGGCGGTTTACGTTCCTGCTGATGATTTAACGGATCCAGCGCCAGCTACAACATTTGCCCACTTGGATGCGACTACCGTACTATCCCGTAAAATTGCAGAGCTTGGTATTTATCCGGCTGT
>JAGLKG010000105.1 GCA_023141835.1 Maribacter sp.
CATTCATGAATGAATCTAAGTTAATGCACGAGACCGTATTAATAGAACAGGTTCCCATATGGAAAAATTTTATTGAAGGAAAAAGTGGGGTTCAGTTTATCCATCGTTATTTGGCATATATAGTAGTGGGATTTATCTTGTGCATGTACTATAAAACCCGTTTTATTCAATTATCGGGCAATCAAAGAAAAGGAATCAATGGCTTAATGGCCATGGTATTCATTCAGTTTTTTCTAGGTGTTTTCACCTTAATTTATTCGGTTCCAGTCCTATTGGGCGTACTGCATCAAATATTCGCATTCTTCTTGTTAGGTAACATGACATTTGTGCTTCATCGATTTTCTAGATAAAGAATATAGCGGCCTTTACCAACTTGTATTTTGATAATTAAATTTGAAATTCGATCCTTAATCGTAACTTTGCCTTATTAAAAAGTAATCAATGATTTACAAAATCAGGATAATTTTGGATGCTGGTGAAGATATCTTCAGGGATATTGAAATTGAAGCCAAAAATTCCCTCGAAGAGTTTCATAATGCCATCTCACAATCATTCGGCTTTTTAGGGAACGAAATGGCGTCGTTTTATACCTGTGATACCGAATGGAACCAAGATGAGGAAATAGCTCTTTTTGATATGGGGGAAAATAGTTCTGATATCCGCTTGATGAGCGAAAATTTCTTAGAGGATATCCTTACAGAAAATACGCCGAAGCTCATTTATGTATATGATTTTCTAAATATGTGGACTTTCTTTATAGAACTTGCCGATATCGGTGAAAAGGAAGCCGGAAGGCCTTATCCTAATGTTCTATTCAGTTTTGGTGAGCTTCCAGAATTCCCCCCAGAAAAGAACTTCAAAGCAGAAAAATCTTCGTTGGACTTTGATGATACCTTTGAAAACTATGATGATTTGGATTTCGATGAAAATTGGAATTGATATATAATTAATTCATTATCCACATAGGTGAAACCAAAAATTTGAACGCACCTTAAACCCTTAACCTATTACATTCTCAATGATCAACCTATACCCCGCCCAAATCGAAAGCATATCACTGCATCGTGTTGGCAATAAAAATAAAAATGAAGGTATCTTTCTATCATCAGAACCCTTTAGTTTAAACGATGAAACCACTGGACTTTTAAAAGAATACTTTTTTCGGCCTTTTCGCGAGAAGGAAGAAAATTATTTTAAACTTAGTAATGAGGTGGATGTAGAATTTAATGAAATATATAAAATAGTTAATGAAATTTTCGACGATCCAGATTGCATCCATGACAATTCAAAACAAATAGCAACCCATCTATTTGAACAATCTAATCACCCTCATATTAAAAGCGGAGAGGTCTACGTGTCTTTTTTAAGTGGATTACTATTGGACAATCAAAAAGTTGATGCAGTTGGAATCTTTAAGAGTGAATTAAAACATGATTTCCTTCAATTGGAGGAAAAAGGAAACAATTTAGATATCGTAATCCAACAGGGGATAAATATCAACAAACTGGATAAGGGTTGTTTAATTTTCAATGTTAACAAAGAAGAAGGCTATAAAGTACTTTCGGTAGATAGTAACCGTTACGATGCCAAATACTGGTTGGAAAATTTTCTTGGAGTTGATGTCCTAGCCGATGAAAATTTCTACACCAAAAATTATCTCAAATTTTGCCAGAACTTCGCAAAAGATGTGGTACTACCCGCTGAGGACAAGCAACAGGAGGTCTTGTTTATGAACAAAGCCGTAAATCATTTTGCAAAGAACGATGCCTTTGAAGAAAGTAGTTTTTTGAATGAAGTGATGGAAAACCCTGAATTGATTCCTGAATTCAAACACTATAAAGTCGAAAAAGGACCAAAATATAGTATCGAGGACGTATCTAATTTTGATATTGCCAACAAGGCCGTTTCAGAGGCTAGGAAAAAAATAAAAAACGTAATTAATTTAGACACTAACATTCAAATCAAGATGGACTTCATAAACCCAGAATCTGCTGAAAAGTTTATCGAAAAAGGATGGGACGAAGAAAAGCAGATGTACTACTATCTGGTATATTTCAATAAAGAACAAAAAAGTTAAGGTAAGTATGTGGCTTGAGTTTTAAGTTTTAAGTTTTAAAAAAAACAATTTCAGACGTAATCCAGCTTCTGACTACTGACTTTATTATGGTTCAAATTTTGATTCTGTTCTCAATAATCTGTTTCATACTCACTCCTTGATAATTACGTTTTACAAAATCCAGGGCCAAATCCAATATTTCACCCATAGTTTTACATTTTTTGAATTTGGTGTCCTTGGTAAGATCAAATATCTGTGCTTTCAACGTATTAATATTACTGTCAATTGAAATGGAATCTTTTTTACAAATTTCCCCAAGCAGTTTTATTCGATTTCCTGAACTAAGTATTCGCTTGGCAATAATAGATCTCTCTTCAAGCTTATACTGATCAACCGAATCTTTCATTAACTTGTTTCGCACCAGTTCGACCATTAAATAGTTTTCCTTGAAAAACTGTGGGCGATACACTTTTAATTTCCCCTCAAAACATTGCTGGTCAAAATCTATGGCCCTAATTTTGTAAATCACTTGGTCAAAATCATGAGTTGGCACGATTACATAATTATAGGATCGCATATCGCCCAACAATCGAATCATGCTACGCTCGTTGAACTTCACGAATTCCTTGGCCAATTGCGCTTTTTCAGATTCAGTACAGTTTGGCAACATTTCCTTGATGAACACATCTCCGGGAATACCAGCTATATGCTCTTCAATCAACGTATCATTATAGACTAAAAAATTAAGGTTATAAGGCGACAACATATGCTCTAATTCGAGTCCATATACTCTAGAAGCATCGGCTTTTTTTACATAAAAGTAGGTGAAATTGTCATTGAGTATATTCCTGATTTTAATGCGAAAAGGCTTTGAATTTGCAAAAGTGCAATAATCAACGGCATCAACATTCAAATATTGATCTAGATAGTCACTTCCATCCGAATGCAAAATGGAATACACTCTTTTAAGACTCAAATCTATTTCCTGTCGGTCAAACTCATTGTAATAAACCCTTATCCATAAGGTGTCCTCCTCATTGGAATCATAAACCACAACCGATCCTGTAAATCGTAATAAATCGTCATAAAATATGGGTAACTCTATTTTACGACTATACCGTTCCAAATAAGCATCCAATTCATCGGAAATTGGATAAGAAGGTTTCTTCTTCGACATTAATTTTTCTTCCGACATAGCGTTATCTTATTTTTAAAAGGATGAAGCTGTAACAAATTTAGGGTTTCTTCGTCAAGTAACTATAAACCTTCTAAAACATCTCTTATTTTGGAAAAAATACTTACGGTAAATAACCTCACGAAAAAATTTGGTTACCTCACAGCGGTCGATGACCTTTCCTTTTCCATAGAAAAAGGAAATGTTTATGGCATTCTAGGACCTAATGGCAGCGGTAAATCAACTACATTGGGAGTGGTGCTCAACGTTGTTAACCGTACCCATGGAGAATTCGCTTGGTTTGATGGTGCAACCTCGACCCATGAAGCCCTTAAAAAAGTAGGGGCCATAATAGAGCGACCAAATTTTTATCCATATATGACGGCAATCCAGAATTTAAAACTGGTTTGTAAAATCAAGGAAGTATCCGACGATAAAATTGAAGAAAAATTGGAACTAGTTGGCCTATTGGAAAGGAAAAACAGTAAGTTCCGCACTTACTCTTTGGGTATGAAACAGCGACTGGCCATTGCTTCAGCACTGCTTAATGACCCTGAAATTCTAATTCTTGATGAACCCACGAATGGGCTTGATCCTCAGGGAATCCATCAAATAAGGGAAATTATTAAAAATGTGGCTTCACAGGGAACAACCATACTCTTGGCATCACACCTTTTGGATGAAGTCGAAAAGGTATGCAGTCATGTAGTCATACTCAGAAAAGGTAAAAAATTATACTCGGGACGTGTTGAGGATATGATGGCCAGCCATGGCTTTTTTGAATTAAAATCGGGAGACAACGATAAGTTGAAGGTCTTTTTGGAGGATAACACAAGCTTCGGTAAAATAAAAAGTGAAAACGGATTGATTACCGCTTTCCTTAATGAAGAATTGAATTCCGAAGTTCTGAACAGGAATTTAATGGATCAAGGCATAGTACTTTCCCATTTGGTAAAAAGAAAAGAAAGTCTTGAAGAACAGTTCTTGGCATTAACCAATAATAAAGCTAACTAAACCTAAAAATACAGCATGTTACGACTATTGCAGATAGAATTCATTAAGCTTTGGAACAATAGAGTTAGCAAAATATTGATTATTTCCTATTTTGTGTTGTTGACGTCAATTGCACTTGTCGCAGCCATTAAATTCGATATTGGCCCCATAAAATTTCATTTGGCGGAACAGGGCATATTCAATTTTCCATATATCTGGCATTTCAATACTTTTGTTACGGCCTTTTTTAAGTTGTTTCTGGCCATTGTCATAGTCTCCATGATGGCCAACGAGTATAGCAACAAAACCATCAAGCAAAACTTGATTGATGGATTATCAAAAAAGGAATTTATTCTTTCAAAATTTTTAACGGTCACTACATTTTCTTTGATTTCCACTGTTTTTGTTTTTGTGGTCTCGATGATTTTGGGGCTGATCTATTCCGACTATAACGAGCTTTCTATTATCTTTTCTGATCTTGAATTCTTATTGGCATTTTTTCTAAAATTAATGGGGTTTTTCTCTTTATGTTTGTTTCTGGGAATATTGGTCAAGCGCTCAGCATTCGCCCTAGGTTTTTTAATCTTATGGCAGATCTTCGAAGGCTTTGTTCGAGGTATGATTCGTTGGAAACTCTTTGATGAGGAAACCACGGATGTCATTATGGGCTTCTTTCCCCTTAATGCGATGTGGAAGTTAATAGACGAACCTTTTTCCAGATTGGGTGCCGTACAATCCGTTGCTGACCAAATCGGAGAGACGTTTGAAATGGATTACGCAGTTCATTGGCATGAAGTTTTTATTGTAGCCGCATGGACCTTTATCTTTATCTATTTATCTTATAGCTTACTGAAAAAGAGGGATTTGTAGTATATTGTAGTGTTTACGCGAACACTATGACTAAGAAAATCACCTTGCTGCTAACTTTTAGCATCATTTTGCCTGCCCTATTTTTTGGCCAAGGTGAGACTTCCAATTGGTATTTTGGAAATAATGCGGGTATTCATTTCAACAATAATGGGACTGTTACGGCATTAACAGATGGTAGACTTGATACATTTGAAGGTTGTACGACTATTTCAGATGCCTTAGGCGAGTTACTTTTTTATACAGACGGTATTGTTGTTTATGATCGCAACCATAACATTATGCAAAATGGCACTGGTTTACATGGTGATCCATCCAGTACTCAATCCGCTCTCATTGTACCCAAACCATTGGATCCCAACATATATTATGTGTTTACTGTAGACACCTCGACTTCCGAAGGCGATCCCGATTTTGGATTGAACTATTCTATAGTTGATATTAGATTGAATAATGGAAATGGTGCAATTATCCAAAAGAACATTATTTTACTCAATGACTGTTCCGAAAAAATTGCCGCTGTAATCAAGGATTGCTCTGATAAAACTATTTGGGTAGTCTCCTTTAGCTCCCAATTTGGGAGTGGAAGCTTTAACACCTATCACGCCTTTGAGGTCAGCGCTTCAGGGGTATCTACCAATGCCGTTAAAAGTACATTTTCAAATCTTAGCATAGATGACCCCCGAGGTTATTTAAAATTTTCGAACAATAGTAAAAAAATGGCCAGTGCGAACATGCGCTTTGGTCTTCAAATATTTGATTTTGACCCATTGACCGGTGCAGTTTCCAATGTACAGCATTTGGACATAAACGGAGCGAACAGGGAGCCCTATGGGGTGGAATTTTCTCCAAATAACCGATTTCTTTATACACATTCCTCAAATATTGTCGAAGGTGAACTAAAACATTCATCATCTTTGATTCAATTTGATTTAGAGGCACCGGATATAACCGCTTCCCAAGTGGAAATAGATTATAGTAAAATCTATAGAGGTGCCCTGCAATTGGGGACCAACGGAAAAATATATCGCACCATCTCCCTCGACTATAGTACGGGAACGCCATTTTTAGGGGTCATTAACAATCCCAATCAAAAGGGAGTGGCTGCTAATTATCAGCATAATGCCATAGCATTGGGCAATAACAGTACCCAAGGATTACCGCCTTTCATTCAGTCTTTTTTCAATAAAACGGATTTGATTATTAATGCAGATGGTACATCCCGTGGATCAACAACAATATGCGAAGGTGAATCTTTTACACTTGAAGCTGAGGAAATAGTTGGTGCAATTTATAATTGGGAAAAAGATGGGAACCCCGTTGCCAACTCGGATAACCATCTTTTTCATATTGAAAATGCCGAACATATAGATTCTGGACGGTATAGCCTCGAAATTGTACCCCCAGATGCAACAGAATGTAAAATTTTGGCAGAATCTTTAATTGAGGTCCTGGACATTCCTATACGCCACAATTTGTCCTTGGTGCAATGTGACATAGATATTGATGATACCCAGGATGGCATTACTGATTTCAATCTGCAACAATCAAAAGGAAATTCGGAAAACGAATATTTGTTCTATGAAAGTATGGTGGATAGAGACAATAACAACCCTATAGAGGATGAAGTATTGTATAGAAATAGCCAACCCTTTAATCAGATTTTATTTTTCAAGGCAATTAACCAAGGTGGTTGTGAAAATTATGGGGAGTTGGAGCTACAGGTCAACGCTGTTACTTTGGCCAACAACAATCAGAACATTTTATACGCCTGTGATGAAAATCCAAATGATATGATTCTATCTGCAACCTTTGACCTAAAGGGCATTGCACAAATGAACTACCCTAATAGTAGCGTTGAATTTTACGGTTCATTAAATGAGGTAGCCTTGGAAGAAAATCCTCTATCGGATAGTTTTACTTCGGAATCAAAGACAGTTTATGCCAGATTTGAGAACTCCAATGAATGTCAGGATGTACTTAAAATTGAACTTATTGTCAACCCAACGCCCATATTTGAACTAAGTGATGTTTTTGAAATCTGCTCGGACAACCCTCAATTAACGATCAATGGTCCTGAAGGTTTTGATTTATACCATTGGACAAAAAATGATGGCACAACTCCAAAATCCATTTCCAATAGCCTGACTGTAAGAATTTCAGATATTGGGGACTATAGTTTGGAAGTGGGCTATGTATACAATAATAGCGGGGAATCGGTAGTATGCACCAACATTAGTACGTTTCAAGTCGTTTCATCGAATCGTGCAGTAATCGATAAGGTCGTGGTACGTGACTTCTCTTCCAACAATACCGTATTGATCGAAGCATCGGGAAATGGGGACTATGAGTACTCACTTGATGGCTCCGAATATAGGGACTCTAACTTTTTCGAAAGTGTGGCTCCAGGAATTGTAACCATTCACATTAGGGATAAAAAAGGATGCGGTGTAATAAAACGATCTATTTCGGTTATGGGGTACCCAAAATTTTTCACCCCCAATGGTGATGGTATAAATGATTATTGGAGTTTAATTGGATTAAGCAAGGAGCTGAGGGCAAACTCCACGGTGAGTATTTTTGACCGATATGGAGTCCTTTTAGCTCAAATTGGACAAGCCTCAAAGGGATGGGATGGGATTCTCAATGGCAAGTCCCTGCCTTCTTGCGATTACTGGTTTAAGGCCAATCTTGAAGATGGAAGGGTTTTCAAAGGCCATTTTGCATTAAAAAGATAAGTCGATTACTATTAATTTGATTTTTTACTAAGTGTTTAAGAAAATAACATTCGTGGGGTCTTTATTGTGCGGGTTATTATCGTATGGCCAAGGCACTTGCCCTCTAATGAGTAGCCCGGCAAACAATGCTATAAATGTATCAGTCGATACGAGCATATCCTGGAATGCTGTTAGTGGTGCCTTCGGGTACTTTCTATTGGTAGGAACTACACCCGGCGGAAGAGATTTGGTTGACAGGATCAATGTTGGGGATACCACGGCTTATAAACCACCACAAGGCCTACCTGAGAATACTCTCATTTATGTTAAAGTCACAATAGATTTCCAAAACGACTTTGACATGACATGTCCGACCAGAAAATTTACAACTGGTTTGGCGTGTGACCACTTTGTATACCCTGTTGACGACTTTTATAAATGTGATATTGATAATGATAATATCGAAGAGTTCAATATTAATTTGACAACACTTAATTCTAAGCTGATAGGAAATCAAACCGAATTGACAGTCACCTATCATAACGCTGGCGGAGACCTCATAGATTTCTCTCCCGGCACCCAGTTCGTAGTCAATCAACGAACTATAAGGGCCAGGGTTACAAATATTGAAGGTTGCTATAAAGAAACATCTTTTAAATTAACACTGCTTTCTCCACCCATTGCAAGTATAATAGAAGATGTAATTGAATGTGAAAGTTTTACGTTGCCCCCAATTGAAGGTGATAGTAATTACTTTACCGGTATCAGAGGTAGCGGAAATCAGCTTAGATCGGGAGATAAAATCACTTCGACCCAAACCATCTTCATCTATGCCGTACGGGCTGATTGCTCGGATGAAAGTAGTTTTGACGTAACCATTGACTCTTTTTTTTGCCAAGAACCCGAAGAGGAAATCACTTTTGATTTTCCTTTTTTCTTCACGCCTAATGGAGATGGGATAAATGAATTTTGGCATTTTATCATTCCTGAAGAAAAGAAGAGAGCTACCTTAAAGACTATCGACATATTTGATCGCTATGGAAACCTCTTGGCTAGGTTAGGTCCTGAGTCCCAAGGTTGGGACGGGAATTTCAAAGGTCGTCCCCAGCCCTCTTCGGATTATTGGTTCCAAGCAATCTCTGTTAATAAAAAAGAAATAAGGGGGCATTTTAGTTTAAAACGCTAACCTTCGAATAGGTACAATGCACAGTTTTAGTAAAATGATAAAAAAGCTGTTATTTTTTTTATTCCTAATCTATGGATGCTTTTTCCACGGACAAAGCTGTCCTACACTAACCTATCCATCAAATGGGGCTACAGATATACCTGTGGAGGCTACACTTACTTGGCCAATAGTAGCTGGAATTTCAACTTTCGTAATCTCCTTGGGAACAACTCCCAATGGTGTAGATATTTTAAATAGGCGTACTTCTAACCCGATCGATTTTTATACACCTCCTGTAGGACTGCCAGAGAACACACAAATCTATGTTTCCATCATCTTAATTAGAGACGGTGAGCCAGCAATTGTTTGCCCACCTCAGACCTTTACTACCATCGATGTGACTACGCCTCCAGCTTGTACAAATTTAGACATGCCAGCTGCAAATGAAACCGATGTTGACAGTACTACTGAAATTAGTTGGAATTACGCCCCTACGGCCACAGGGTATCGAATATCAATGGGAACCATGGCTGGAGGGACAGATATAGTAGATGATATAGGCGTTGGGAATGTGTTATCCTATAATCCGCCTGAGGATCTCCCAATACATAGTCGAATTTATGTTCAGATTGTTCCTTATAACGAAAATGGGGATTCCGCTCCCTGCGTTGAAGAAAGTTTTACTACAGGCATGACTACAAATGCCTGCGAGCCCTTTTTTGATGATACATTGGGTAGATTGGTAACGATTAAACCCCAAATAAGATTTCCTAGTCAAATAGGTATTTGCGAAGATCGAGGCCCCAGCTTAATTTCCAGTCCTGATTCAGCAGATGGTTTTAGATGGTTTAAAATCAACGAAGACAACTCAGAGACCTTATTATCAGATGCTATTGAAGTATCCCTATTTGAAAAAGGCCGATACCGCTATGTGGCGTATAATATCATTTCACAATCAGGTCAGGTTATTGAATGTAGCGCCTCTAAAGATTTTTTTGTAGTCGCTTCCAATAGGGCCTTCATTACTTCTATCGAGGTCACCAAGCCATTAGGGATACGACAAATAGAGGTAAAAACAAACGGAATTGGGAATTATGAATTTGCCATTGATGATATCGACGGGCCTTATCAGGATAACAACATTTTTATTGATGTTCAAAGGGGTTCCCATAAGGTATATGTACGGGATAAAAATGGCTGTGGCATAGTCAATGGTGTTGCTGAAAGGGATTTGACCAAAGAGGATTTTCCCAAGTTTTTCACACCCAACGGAGATAATATCAATGATTTATGGCAATATATACCTCCAAAGGAGAGTGGCGAGATAATCATTGAGACCATTCAGATTTACGATCGATACGGCAACTTTCTCGTGCAAGTCGATCCAACATCCGGAGGGTGGGACGGTAAATTTATGGGAAACCCCCTACCCTCCTCCGATTATTGGTTTAAGGCTATTGGACAAAACAATGTGAAAATTTTAGGACATTTCACCTTAAAAAGATAAAATAGTGATGCTGTGCCATGGCGTTGGTTTATTAAGGTCAAATTGTCCCAAAGACCCCATAAAGTAAAGTCCCTTTTTGTATTTTTAAGGCATGAAATTCAAAGTTGTTTCAGAGTTTAGCCCTACTGGTGATCAACCAGAAGCCATAAGGCAGTTAGTTGATGGAATCAATACCGATGAACGATATCAAACCTTATTAGGAGTAACTGGTTCAGGTAAGACGTTCACTGTTGCCAATGTCATCGAAAAAGTACAGCGGCCAACCTTGGTCCTAGCCCATAACAAGACACTGGCGGCCCAGTTATATTCAGAATTCAAGCAATTTTTTCCTGAAAACGCGGTAGAATATTTTGTTTCCTATTATGATTACTATCAACCGGAAGCCTATATACCATCTTCTGGGCTTTATATTGAAAAAGATCTGTCAATAAATGAGGATATAGAAAAGTTAAGACTTAGTGCAACCTCGTCGTTACTATCTGGCAGAAGGGATGTTTTGGTAGTCGCTTCTGTTTCATGCCTCTATGGTATCGGTAACCCTGTTGAATTTCAAAAGAATGTGATTACGCTGCATAAAGACCAGATAATCGCTAGAACCAAATTGCTACACATGTTGGTGCAAAGCCTTTATTCAAGGACTACTTCAGATTTTAAAAACGGGAATTTCCGGGTAAAGGGAGATGTTGTCGATATTTTCCCCAGCTATGCGGACCATGCGTTTAGAATCCATTTTTTCGGAGATGAAATCGAAGAAATAGAAGCTTTTGACCCCTTCAACAATAATGTGATTGAGGTATATGAAAATCTGAATATATACCCGGCAAACATGTTTGTCACCTCTCCCGATATTCTCCAAAATGCGATTCATCGTATTCAAGATGATTTGGTACATCAAATAGCCTATTTCAAAGAAATTGGGAAGCCTTTAGAGTCCAAAAGATTGGAAGAACGTACCAACTTTGATTTGGAAATGATACGAGAGCTTGGCTATTGCTCTGGTATTGAAAATTATTCAAGGTATTTGGATGGACGAGAGCCGGGTACTAGACCTTTCTGTCTTTTGGATTATTTCCCCAATGATTATTTAATGGTAGTCGATGAAAGTCATGTGACCATTCCTCAAATTGGGGCTATGTATAAAGGAGACAGGTCACGTAAAGAGAACCTGGTGAACTATGGTTTTCGCATGTTATCAGCGCTGGATAACCGACCATTACGGTTTGAAGAATGGGAACGCTTAAAACCTCAGGCCATTTATGTCTCAGCAACACCGGCTATTTATGAAGAAGAGCATTCAGATAATGTGGTCGAACAAGTTGTCAGGCCAACAGGCTTATTGGATCCGGAAATTGAAGTACGCCCGGTTGCCACCCAGGTAGATGATGTGCTTTCAGAAATTAATATTCGTGCAAAGAAAAATGAACGTGTATTAATCACTACCTTAACCAAAAGAATGTCTGAGGACTTAACCGATTATTTAACCGAACACGGTGTTAAGGTTCGTTATTTGCATTCCGATATTGATACGGTTGAACGCACAGAAATTATTCGTGACCTGCGTCTGGGTGAATTTGATGTGCTGGTAGGAATTAACCTACTGCGAGAAGGGCTTGATCTGCCGGAAGTCTCGCTGGTTGCTATTTTAGATGCCGATAAAGAAGGCTTCCTGCGCTCTGAACGTTCATT
>JAGLKG010000106.1 GCA_023141835.1 Maribacter sp.
CCAAAATCATCGACCCTTGATCGCAGATATCCATTTTTGTCTATCAGTGCAAAAAGACCAGAGTGTTCAAATCCTCCTGGTGCTTCTGGCATTTCGGAAACAAAAATATTGAATCCTTTGTTCGCCAAATCATATATAGCTTCCTGGCTGCCTGTCATCAGGTGCCAATCAAGGTTAACTATTCCATGTTTCTCTGCATATTCCTTTAGGACCTTCGGGGTATCATATTCTGGAGCAATTGTAAAGGAAGCGATCCCAAAATCTTTGGACGTCTTGAATTCTTCTTGAACATTGACCAAGTTCTTTGTCATTATTGGGCAAATCGAGGGGCAGGAGGTGAAGAAAAACTCAACGACAAATACCTTTCCGAAATAATCTCTCTCCGTTATGACCAGACTATCTTGATCGATGAATTCAAAAGAAGGTACTCTTCTTTTTTTTCCGTCTAACATAATATACGCCAACTCCGCTGTATTGTCCTTTAGATTCATCCTGTCACTCTCGACCACCTTGCCAGTTTCAAGACGATCAACAATCTTTGGCACAAACAGTATCCCGAAAACCAATATTACCAATGAAACCCAGACATAGCTATATTTATTCCTCATTACTATTGCCGGTTTGCATTGTTCTTTTTTAAGGCCATTCGATATTCCGCCAAAATAATTTTCACATCATCCTCCATTTTATTGTTCAATTCAGAAACCGAAGTTGTATTGAAACCGAACTTAGTGCCTTGGTCCTCATCATTGTTTCGACCCCTTAAATTTCTTTCTTTATCAATAATAAAAACATATGGCGTCGCCAAATTCCCATCCAATGAAAGGTCGGTTTTCAAGGAATCGAATAAAGCATTTATCTGCTCGGAATCAGCAAAAACAAAATTCCACTTAGCTATATTGGTAAAACTACCCAACTCCTTTTTAAGTTTTGACACCTTATCTTCACTCCCTTCTGGCACCAACATTACAAACTGGAAATCATTAAACTCATAAAATCGTTTGTAAATTTTTTGGTTCAAATTAAAGGCACCACCCTTTTGACGCTCTATGTCACTTCCCAAAAACCCAAGTATGGTAATCTTACTTTCTAAAACAACCTTAGCATCTATATCAGAAATATTGGCAACATTCTCAGTCAATATGGGCAGCTTTCCAAAGTTATTGATCCCTGAGGCAAAGAAAAGATAGGCCACAATGGGCATTACAAAAAGCACTACTAAAACAAAAGTCTTTTTCATTCTCGATAAGATGACCGGTTTCCAGGCAAATCAATATTAGTGTGACATTGAATTCAGCACTGACAAAAATAAAAAAGACGGTGCTAAAACCGTCTTTTTATTCTGTTAATTATACGTTTTTATCTTACTTAGAAATTCCAAGTTACAAATCCATCCTTAAATACATTGTAAATATAATCGGCTTCAAAAAGCAATATAAATATCAAATAAGCCACTAAGAAAATAGGCGTCCATACTATGGCCCTTCGCAAGGCACTTTTTTCATCTCTCAAGTGCATAAAGTCCCAGGCGATATAATAGGCTTTGACCAAGGTCAAAATAATGAATATCCAATTCAATATTTTCATTCCCAAGAAAGTAGTACCCGTCAGTGCCTTGGGCTTGGTGATACCCAAAGCCACTTCTACAGCGGTTACAATGGTTAAAAAGATAAGAATACCCCAAATTTTTTGGGTATTGGACTTGAATTTTAAAAGTCCTCTGAAAATTTCCAACTTGTGTGCGTCTGCCATGCTAAATAATATTAATAATGTACTTCAGTTTCCAAGGAAACATCAAAATGTTTATACCAAATAAAAGAAGGTGAATACAAATACCCAAACTAAATCTACAAAGTGCCAATACAAACCTACTTTTTCAACCATCTCGTAGTGACCTCTTTTCTCATATGTACCTAAAGCTACATTGAAGAAAATGATAAGATTGATCAATACCCCAGAGAAAACATGAAAACCGTGAAAACCGGTTATAAAGAAAAAGAAATCCGCGAACAACCTACTACCATATTCATTGTGGATAAGATTTGCTCCCTCAACAACTTGGACCGCACTTTGAAGTTTTGATAATGATTCTTGCCTAGAAAGCACCATTTTTTCCCCTTCGGCATTTATAGTTTCTGTTCTTACAACTATATTTGAGTTGGTCTTAAAACCTTCTATCACCTCATTCACGGTATAACTTGGTCGATACCCCTCATCATAAAACCAAATCCCGTTTTTATTTTCATGAGCCACACGATCTCCTGGAATGGTTTTTGCAAAATCGTTCAATGCGGCACGTTCACCAGTATCAGCTTTTACAAACTGTAATATCCTGCCCCCTTTGGTTTCGACAGCTCCGTAATCACCGTTGATAAACGTCGCCCATTCCCAAGCTTGTGAACCAACGAAAATGGCTCCACCAATAATGGTAAGAAACATGTACCAAATAACACTATTCTTCTTCATTCTATGGCCCGCATCAACGGCAAGTACCATTGTCACTGAAGACATAATCAGAATAAAGGTCATGAATGCCACATAATACATGGGGTAATTACCATGAAAGAAAGGCACATGCGTAAACACCTCATCCGCAATAGGCCATGTCTCTATAAATTTGAATCTTGAAAAGCCATATGCAGCTAAAAACCCTGAAAATGTCAAAGCATCTGACACCAAGAAAAACCACATCATTAATTTGCCGTAGCTCGCTCCTAAAGGTCTATTACCCCCTCCCCAAGTGTTTTCTTCCGCAGCTGTTGTTATCGTAGAATCCATAAAAAATTATCGTATGATTAGAATGTGCACAAATTTACATTTTTTTAGACTACAGAAAAGTCAAATATTAAGAAATCAAAATTTTATTGAAAATTTAATCTACCAATAGCATAAACAATAGCAAATACACCCATAATAAGTCCAAAAAATGCCAAAATGTTGCCCCTAAGGATAATCCCAAATGTTCCTGTGATGAGTATTTCCCTTTAATTTGATTATATATTACCACCATTAAGGAAATAATACCAGCAACGACATGCACAATATGAACGGCAGCAATGAGAAAAATATAGGACATTTTGATACTACTTGTGGGACCGGTAAAATAATAGCCCTGAGCAACCATTTGGGAAAAACCACTGAATTGAAAAACTACAAATGCTATAGCCAAACCTAGGGTTATCCACAACCAAGTAACACAGACTTTTTTAGCTTCATTTTTTAGGGCCTTCTTCGCCAACATATATGTTATACTGCTTAGAATAATCATAGCGGTACTCATATAAAATGATTCTGGCAGATCAATGTCAGTTATCCAATCTTCCCTTTTACTACTAACAATATAAGCACTGGTCCATCCTGCAAAAGCCATAATCAGACTTACGATTCCGAACCAAAGCATCATTTTCTTAGCTCTGTCACTCTTTTCCTTTCTTGTTCCCTGTGTTAAGTCCATTAAGTTTATATTAATTTATCCAAAACGTAAACCACTTGCATTAACGTAATATAGCTAACGCTTGCCAGCATTAATTTTCTTGCGGTACTATTATCTCGTTTTTCATAGAGTCTTAATGCAAAAAATAACATTCCCGTACCCATTAAAAATATAATTACAGCTGCCGGAATCGACAATTGCAACCTTCCTGTAACGCCCAATACCGGAACTACTGAAATAACAATCATCCAAATGGTATACATTATTATTTGTAATGCCGTACCAGCATCTTTTTTTCCGGTGGGCAGCATTTTAAACCCTCCCTTTTTATAATCCTCGTCAAGCATCCATCCCAAGGCCCAAAAATGCGGAAACTGCCAAAAAAATTGCACCATGAACAAAGTCCCTGGTTCAATGCCAAATTCATTGGTTGCAGCCACCCACCCAAGCATGAAGGGAATTGCACCTGGGATGGCACCAACAAAAACACATAAAGGGGTCATAGTTTTTAAAGGGGTATAAACGCTAGTATATAAAAATATAGATATAGCCCCGAACATGGCTGTTTTTGGATTTAGAAAGTATAAGGCAACAACACCCAAAATGGTCAATATTATAGCAACTGCCATAGCCGAATTGACTGTCATTCTTCCTGATGGAATAGGCCTGTTTTTAGTACGGCTCATTAAAGCGTCCAAATCTTTTTCTATAATCTGATTGTAAGCATTGGAAGCGCCCACCATACAATACCCCCCAAAAGCGAGGAGTAACACCGACATAAAATTGATTTCATATGCGCCCAGAACATAACCGGTAATTGAGGAAAACACAACACTGACCGCAAGCCTAGCCTTTGTAATTTCCTTAAAATCAGTAAATATCGTTGAAAACGATGCGCTATTTACCGTATTGATCGCGGCCTTCATTATCTTTTTTTATAAGAACGCAAATATAGCCCCAGAAAGCTATTTGTGCAACGAATTCGCAAGGTTTATCCCGACCCTCCTTTTTTACCATGTAAAGGTCAAAAGTTGAGAATACAGGACCGTTTAATAAGTATGCTGTTAACTGGAACAAATAAGTTTTTGGCACTGTTTTATTCCATTCTTTACTGCGATATCATAGTATGTGCAAAGTAAGTCATAGGAAAACAATTTGTAGAATTCCAAACAGTCTCCAAAATAGATATGCTGACGAAAAAAGTATCAGGCTAGTTCCAATTATGTTTAGGATATATTTGTTTTGGACTGTTCTTTTCACATTTTTTCTTTAGGACATCGAAGATTTGAGAAAACACCTTCCATAATTTCTTTGGAAAGTATTTTCGTTAATGGTATGATTATTTTGGGTGGATGGGCCATAAGATAAAAAGGGCTGGATTACCCAATTATACTAATCTTGACAATACATTCGGATTTACACTTTAAAAATATCTGTAAGTCATATACGAGTATTTATCCGCATGTATATCTCTCATATAATGTAGTTCTCGTAACTTATATTTGTAGGTATTAAATTTTGCATATTCCAAAATTGTGATTATTTTCGATGTAA
>JAGLKG010000107.1 GCA_023141835.1 Maribacter sp.
ATTCAATTTATGGGGTTCTTGACCATACCCTCAATTGGTTTACTCTATTATTTTAAAAGATATAAGACCACAACCGTTAAAAACTTTTTGATTGCCAATGTTTCGTTAGTGGCTATTTTAATGCTGGTCTATAAGTTCTCTTTGACCTATGTTTTGGAGCTCTTTGGATGGAGCGAGGTCTTTTTTATCAATAGTATAGGCTTACCCTTTAATTCAGGCTCCCTGATTATGGGACTTCTGTTCATTGCTGCTTTTTATTTGGGACTCCGATTTACACGAAAAAACAACTTTAGAATTGCCAATACTTTTGTGCTTTGCCTAATGTTCCTGTTTTTAGGTTTCTCATCTTGGCTCATGCTTCCCATTCGTGCCAATGCCAAGACCGTAATCAATGAGAACAATCCGGCAGATGCACGAGCATTGCTCGCCTATTACAACAGGGAACAATATCCCGGGGTAGACAGCCCGGTTTATGGCACCTATTATTCAGATATTTTCGCCCCTGCCGGTAAGGAGATGGACGATAAGCCTAAATATGAAAGAGACGAAACCTTGGGCAAATATGTTATTGTAAATTATTACAAGAATGCCCTGCAAGATTCCGACGAGAGACATAAAGGCATTTTACCTAGAATGTGGAGCGGGCAGCATGCCGAAAATTATATGCGTTATTTTGGCCCTTTGGATTTTAAAATGACACAAGCCAATGATGAGCTAAGACAAGCCGTTAGCCAAGTCAAAACGGGTTATGCCAATGGCGAGATTGATGCAGAACAATATATTAGTTTCCTCAGAAGGTTCGATGAATATATCGAAGTACAGCCTCCAACTGTTTGGCAGAACATTAAATATATGTTCGAATTTCAATTTGGCTATATGTACTGGCGTTATTTTATGTGGAATTTCACAGGAAAGAACAATGACGTACAGGGTCGCTATGATGAAAACGGCAATTGGTTAAGCGGAATTGGTTTTGTTGATGAAATACGATTGGGAAGCCAAAAGAACCTACCAAGCGATATTAAAGATAATAAAGCAAGGAATACCTATTTCTTCCTACCCCTTATATTGGGAATCATTGGTATATTGTTTCAAATTTCAAGAAACCCAAAACAGTTTTGGGTACTTGCGGTGTTCTTTTTGTTTACAGGTCTGGCCATTCAATTTTATACCAATCCATATATATTCCAACCTCGTGAAAGGGATTACTCTTTAGTTGGTTCATTCTACGTTTTCGCCTTGTGGATAGGACTTGGGGTTTACGGGCTTTTTGACGAATTCAAAAAATGGCTCACCCCTAAAATTCTTGCACCAGCTGTTACCATTGTTTGCTTATTGGCCGTACCTGCGGTAATGGCTTTCCAAAACTGGGATGACCATGACCGATCTAATCGATTTACGGCCCGGGCATCTGCTAAATCGTATTTGGACTCTTGTCAAAAAGATGCGGGAGCTATTTTATTTACCATTGGGGACAATGACACTTTTCCACTATGGTATGCCCAGGAAATTGAAGAACATAGAACAGATGTCCGTGTTGTATGTACCAGTCTTTTCGAAACAGATTGGTATGTTGATCAAATGAAGCGTAAGGCTTATGAAAGTGACGCCATACCATCCCAAATTGCACATGACAAATATAGATGGGGTTCACGTGATGTGATGTATCACCAAAATGTTGACCCTCTTTTTAATCGGGAGGTCTCCAAAAGCCGTTGGAAAATTAAAGATTTTATTGATTGGATAGATAGCGACAAACCCCAGACCAAATTCAAGTTCTTTCTTGAAAATCAAGAGGTTGATATTGACGAGTACCCTGAAAATACCCAAAACTTGGTGTATTACCCAACCCAAAAGCTACGTATTCCCGTCAATAAAAAGAATGCCCTCGAAAGCGGCCTGGTCAAAGTAAAGGACTCGGCACTAATAGTCGATTACATAGATATTGACCTACCCGGCGCGATTACAAAGAAGAGCATGATGATGCTCGACATTATTGCCAACAATGATTGGAAAAGACCCATTTATTTTTCGGGTGGAAGTTTCGATGATGCCGAGTTTATTTGGATGAAAGATTACCTACAGTTAGATGGGCTTGCCTATAAGTTGGTACCCATTAGAACTGAAAGGAGCAATTCTTTTGATATGGGCCGAATAGATTCTGATCTCATGTACGATATCGTTATGCATTGGGATTGGGGCAATTCAGGAGATCCTGATGTATACCATGACCCGCAGACCAGGGTGCAAGGAATTTCCCTACGTAGCAATCTTGCCCGACTTATGACCAAATTAATCGAGGAGACTAAAATTGACAGGGCCAAAGAGATTATAGATATGGCCATGCACAACATGCCGGTCGACCATTATGGATACTACCATTTCGTAGTACCCTTTATCGATGGATACTATAAAGTTGGGGAGACGACCAAGGCCCATGAACTCTTTGATCAGATGAAGCGTAAATACCAGGAACGATTGGAATATTATGATGGTATTCCACTAGATCAGCAATACAATCGGATTGATGATATTATTGCTGATATGGAGGCCTATCGCAGAAATATAGATGTCCTTATCGACAATCATGACAGGGAATTGGCTGAAAAGGAAACCTTGATCTTTAATGAGTATATTGATAAGTTCAATCATTTTTATCAGGGCGAGATTCTAGAACAGGAAGAGCCCGTTATAGGAAGTAATCCGGACATGTCTGATTCTATGGTATTGGATAGTACAACTGGGGCAGAGGATTAAATGACCTAGAGCTTAGTTCGTTCTAGTAAATAGCAATAAAACTGTGTTTGGTATGTTGCCACCTTTCAGATAACGAAATAATCCATTGCCTTTAAACACGAATTAAAAAACGCTTCCTAGTCCTGCCCGTCCTTCAATTGTGCTCGGTGTAACAGCTAGTACGGCTATATTAAACGTATTCGTTCAGAATTCCTATGAGTGTATTGGCATCTTGCTCGCCGCTTTGACGCCAGACCATTTCACCCTTTTTATAAATCATCAAGGTAGGCAACCCTTTGACCCTTAGGGCTTCTGAAAGCTCCTTGTTCTTGTCCACATCAATCTTTATGACCTTGCCTTTATCACCGAGTGCAGCCGCAACATCCCTCAGCACAGGATGCATTGCTGTCGATTGTTCATTCCATTCTGCGTAAAAATCCAACAGTACTGGAACATGTAAATCTATAAGTTCACCAAACTTAGACATATATCATTCTTATGGTTAGAAATCAAATGTAAGAAAAAATGTTAAAAAACCAGTGTTTACTACCTTTTTGTAGCTATTCCTAGAAGTTAAAATCATGTTAATGACCTTTTCTTTAAGGTAATTACAGTAATCTCTGGCCAAATACCAACTCTTCCCGGATATCCCAGAAACCCAAATCCACGATTTACATTGATATATTGCCCCATTTCCTTATAAATACCTGCCCAATATTTGTAACGCCATTTTACCGGACTCCATTTTATCCAACCCGGAATCTCTATCCCAAACTGCATCCCGTGGGTATGACCACTTAAGGTCAAATGATAATGGTAGTCATCTTCAATCACTTTGTCTTCCCAATGCGATGGGTCATGGCTCATTAATATCTTAAAATCATCTTTCGCAATAGACTCAGCAGCCTTAGAAAGATCTCCAGCTTTTTTGAATCCGCCCCTACCCCAATTCTCCACACCTACTAAAGCTATTTTATCCTCTCCTTTTTGCAAATATCTGCTTTCATTCAACAAAAGATCAAAACCGATTTCTTTTTGCAGGTCTTTAAGATTCTCAAGATTTTCACTTTTCAATTCCTCAGTATCCCAGGTCACATAATCGCCATAATCATGATTACCTAATATAGAATACTTACCGTCTTTCGCATCCAACCTTGAAAAAGTTTCTTTCCATGGGTACATTTCTTCAGCCTTATTGTTAACCATATCGCCCGTAAACAATATAACATCACTTTGCTGTTCATTTATAAGATCTATGGCATACTCTATCTTTTCCCTGTTGTCAAAACTGCCACTATGCACATCGGATATCTGAGTAATCTGGTACCCATCAAAAGCATCGGGCAGATCCTCAAATTCCAGATTATAATTCAGCACTTTAAAATTGTACTTTCCACGATACATTCCATATAACAGCGCCCCAAAGGGTATGGCAGCAATACCCATGGCGATCATACTTAAAAACCTTCTCCGTTCAGGCAAACTAAATTCTTTGGTTCCTCCAAAAAACCTGTGATAGGCACCAGACAAGAATCTAAATATGTCTTCAGAGAAAAGAAAGATAATGGTTATCAGTTTAAATGTAATCATGGTCAATAAAAACCCAAAAGCATAGCTTTTTGCCACACTCAATACACGACCGGTTTCCTCTCCCCAAGTAAATTGGTAGATAAAATTCAATAAAACAATTAGGGAAATCCCCATATAGGCAAAGTACACCCAGGGATATCTTGTAACTGTCTTAAGTGCTTGTAAAACATAAATACCCAAGGCCAGGTAAAAGGCTATAAAAATAATCCAACGCAACATAGGTCAATTTTTAACAAAGATATTTCTTAATGGAGTTTCGTGACCTCTTTTACGGTTTATTTAACTTCTTTGACCACATCTGCAATAGCTGCTGTACTGGTCACAAAAACACCTTTGTCCTTCAAAAAAGAGGGAGAGTTCATAGAAACCCTGGGGTCGGCCTCCAACCTTTGCGCATACTTGGCCCCAGACAAATGAACGGCATTAAATCCTTTTTCTTTAAACGTGGTCACATTTGCTACATTTATTCCTCCTCCAGGCATAATAATGCAATTCACTGTCAATTGATGTAATGCAGACAACAGATCAATGCCTTCAAATGCTGATTTTTGTTGCCCTGATGACAAGATATAATCAACTCCAAGAGCTTCCAATTCTTCAAGAGCCTTTTGAGGGTCCAAAACCCAATCAAACGCACGATGAAACGTAAAGTTCAAGTTTTTGGCAAACTCCTTTAATTCTTTGTTTCTTTCTATATCCACTAAAAAATCCTTTTGCAAAACCCCAGTGACAATTCCATCAAAGCCCAAATCCACACAAAGCTTAATATTGTTTTTCATAATATCAAACTCTGCCTCAGAATAGGTAAAATCCCCACTTCTAGGACGAATCAGCACATGAACGGGAATGGATATGTTTTCCTTTACGCTTTTTAGCAGGCCATAGGAAGGTGTTATTCCACCAACACCCAGCTCTGAGCAAAGTTCAATTCTATCAGCCCCAGCCTTTTGGGCATTCATTGCAGATTCCAAGGAATTTGCGCAAACTTCTACTAACATATTGCTTATATTTAGCGCACTAAAATTAAGCAACCCAAACTGATGAAACGAAGAAAGTTCCTGAAAAATTCGAGCGCCGTTACCGCCGGATTGATTTCGGTACCTATACTGGCTTCATGCCAAGAAACAAAACCCGAAAAATCTATTTCCACGGCCAATTCGGAAGGTATTAAACCCATTGCTATATGCACATGGGACTTTCACAATGCAACGGCAAAAGCTTGGAAAGTACTTAAAGATGGGGGTAGTTCGCTTGATGCTATTGAACAAGGTGTAATGATCGAGGAGGCCGATGTAAACAACCAAACCGTCGGCAAAGGTGGTCGCCCCGACAGGGATGGGAATGTAACCTTGGATGCCTGCATCATGGATAAGGACAGTAATTGTGGAGCGGTACTCTGCATGCAAAATATCGCCCACCCCATCTCAGTGGCGCGCAAAGTCATGGAGGATACCCCTCATGTAATGTTGGCGGGAAAAGGTGCTGAACAATTCGCCTATGAAAAGGGATTTGAAAAAACCAACCTACTTACTGAACAATCTAAAAAGGAATGGTTAGAATGGAAGAAAACGTCAAAATACGAGACCATCATAAATATTGAAAACCACGACACCATTGGTATGTTGGCCATTGATAAGGACGGGGATATTGCTGGTGGTTGTACCACAAGTGGCATGAGCTACAAATTTGCAGGGCGCGTGGGTGATTCCCCCATTATCGGAGCGGGTCTTTTTGTTGATAATGAAATTGGTGGAGCCACTGCGACCGGAGTCGGCGAAGAAGTAGTACGTACCGTAGGTAGCTTTTTAATCGTAGAATTAATGCGCCAAGGAAAGTCGCCCCAAGAAGCCTGCGAAGAAGGAGTAAAACGCATTATGGCTAAAAACAAGGATCGTGAAGATTTTCAAATTGGGTTTATTGCCATCAACAAAAATGGGGAAACCGGAGGGTATTGCATACACCCTGGATTTAGTTATAGTATGTTTACAGAAGAAGGCCAAATAAACCATCCTTCCGATTCTTACTTGAAGGCCTAGCCTTTTCAAGAAACACATAATCTTAATAGTTTTAAAATCAACAATTCAACCTAAAATGGCAGACCAAAAACGACTTTTTTTATTGGATGCGTTCGCATTGATATTTCGCGGATATTATGCACTGATCAAAAACCCAAGAATAAATTCAAAGGGCATGGACACCTCCGCCATTATGGGTTTTATGAATTCGCTTTTTGATGTGATAAAAAGGGAAAAACCAGACCACATTGCTGTTTGTTTTGATAAAGGAGGAAGCGTGGAAAGAACTGAAATGTTCCCCGAATATAAAGCCAATCGTCAAGAGACTCCAGATGCGATTAAGGTTGCAATCCCTTTTATCCAGGAAATTTTGAAGGCCATGCACATTCCTGTTGTTGTTTTGGAAGGTTGGGAAGCCGATGACATTATTGGCACATTGGCCAAACAGGCAGAAAAAGAAGACTATAAGGTGTATATGGTAACCCCAGACAAGGATTTTGGGCAATTGGTTTCCGAAAATATTTTTATGTATCGCCCTTCCCGCATGGGCAATGGTGTTGAAATATGGGGAATTCCAGAGATTCAAAAGCGTTTTGGGGTCCAACGCCCTGAACAGGTAATAGATTACCTGGGGATGATGGGAGATGCCAGTGACAATATCCCCGGTCTTCCCGGTGTCGGTGATAAGACCGCAAAAAAATTCCTTGAGGAATTTGGTTCGATGGAAGGTCTTTTGGCAAATACAGACAAGCTTAAGGGCAAAATGAAGGAGAAGGTTGAGGATAATGGGGAATTAGGACTACTGTCAAAAAAATTGGCCACCATTTGCACCACCTGCGATGTAAAATTTGATGCCAAAGACTATGAAATATCCGTTCCAGACAATGAAAAAGTCCAGGAGATTTTCGAGAAGCTGGAATTTAGAAGATTAAAAGAGCAATTCATTAAAATTTTCTCAGGTGAGGCCGAGGTGGCCCAAACCCAATCGGAGAGCAAACCAACAGCCAAGAAAGAACCTACAGAAGCTGGTGGAGGGCAATTTTCACTCTTCGGAAATGATGGAAATGCACCAGCAACCATAAAAGAGGTTTCAAGCAGAAAGAATATAAAGGATGTGCCACACGTTTATCAAAGCGTAACCAGTGGTCTGGCCATGAAGCTGTTCGTACAAAACGTATTGAAACAGACTTCGGTTTGTTTTGATACCGAAACAACGGGATTGAATCCGCTTACTGCAGAGTTGGTAGGGATAGCGTTCTCTTGGGAAGCAGGAAAAGGGTTTTATGTTCCCATTCCGGAAAATAAAGATGACGCACAGGAAATCATAGAAACGTTACGTCCGTTTTTTGAATCGGAAACGATTGAGAAAATAGGTCAGAATTTAAAGTACGACATTAAAGTACTTCATAAATACAACGTTCAAGTCAAGGGCAAGTGTTTTGACACCATGCTGGCCCATTATCTTATTAATCCTGATATGCGACACAATATGGATGTGCTATCGGAAGCCTACTTGAACTATACCCCTGTTTCTATTACCGAACTTATTGGTAAAAAAGGCAAGAACCAACGGAGCATGCGCGATGTACCTCTAGAACAACAAACCGAATATGCCGTTGAGGATGCTGATATCACCTTTCAATTAGCACAACATTTCAGGCCTGAATTGGCCGAAGCCAAAACGGAAGAGCTATTCAATACTATTGAGATTCCATTACTACAGGTTTTGGCCGATATGGAATTGGAAGGAATTAACTTGGACAAGGCTTTTTTAAATTCACTGTCCGATGATTTGAACAACGACATTAAAAGACTGGAAGACAACATCTACGAGCAGGCCGGAGAGGAATTCAACATTGCTTCCCCCAAACAACTGGGAGAAATCTTGTTTAATAAGCTTAAACTAGTCGATAAACCCAAGAAAACCAAGACGGGTCAATATTCCACTTCTGAAGATGTACTTTCCTATTTGGCCAAAGACCATGATATTATACAAAATGTATTGGATTATCGCGGTTTAAGTAAACTCAAAAGCACCTATGTAGATGCATTGCCCGAACAGATTGAAGAAAGCACAGGCAGGGTACATACCGATTACATGCAGACGGTCGCGGCTACTGGAAGATTGAGCAGTAACAATCCCAATCTTCAAAATATTCCGATACGTACGGAGCGGGGGCGACAGGTACGAAAGGCATTTGTTCCCAGGGATGAAAATCACACCCTTTTGGCAGCGGATTATTCGCAGATAGAATTGCGGATCATTGCGGCCTTGAGTGAAGAAACCACCATGATAGAGGCTTTTAAGAACGGAGAGGATATTCATGCCTCAACAGCATCCAAAGTTTTTAACGTTCCTATTGACGAGGTTACCCGTGAACAACGAGGCAATGCCAAAACCGTGAATTTTGGAATTATCTACGGCGTCTCCGCCTTTGGACTGAGCAATCAGACCGATTTATCGCGAAGCGAGGCCAAAGAGCTTATTGAGACCTATTATAAAACGTATCCCAAATTGAGAAACTTTATGGGTGAGCAAATAGATTTTGCGCGTGACAATGGTTATGTACAAACGGTCTTGGGAAGACGAAGATATTTAAAAGACATCAACGCGGGTAACCAGATAGTTAGAGGGGCCGCTGAACGTAATGCAGTAAACGCGCCCATTCAGGGAAGCGCGGCTGATATCATTAAAATTGCGATGATCAATATCCATAAGAAATTATCCGACGGCGATTACAAAACCAAAATGTTGCTTCAGGTTCATGATGAATTGGTCTTTGATGTGTATAAACCCGAATTGGACGAACTCAAGGTGCTTATTAAATCTGAAATGGAAAATGCCTATAAGCTGGTAGTCCCCTTAGACGTTGAGTTGGGTATTGGTAATAATTGGTTAGAGGCGCATTGATACTAAACCCACTCTATTTTCGTTGCTAAATAAGGGGATGTTTCCAGTATCTATATGTAATGAAAAAAGTTTGGTTTCAATCAAAGACAAAATTATAGGTCAAAGCAAACAAGGGACTATTCATTACCGAAAGTTCATAAGCGCCTAGGGGACTACCCAAGAAAACATCAGTATCAACCCCTTCCTGCCTTTGAGAGTAATACAGATTGAAAGGGTTCCTTCTACTATAGACATTATAAATGGTAAAAGTCCAATCGCCTACCCATTTTCGATTGGGGTTTTTACCGTATTTTATCTTCCATGAAAAATCCAATCGGTGATAAGGTCTTAAACGGGCATTATTTCGCCCAATGAAAATAGGAACACTAATATCTTCCAACACAAAAACGCTATTAGCCACGGTATAGGGTCTCCCTGTCTGGGCAGTAAAATTAAAACTCCATGTATGGTTTTTGGTCCCCTCAAAATTTACGGTGCCATTGATTACATGAGGTCTATCGAAATCTGATGGGTACCACTCATTATTATTCACACGGTCCGCCAACTTTTCATTTTGTGAACGCAACCAACTTCTAGACCAGGTATAATTGAACCATCCGTTAAACCTTCCTTTAGCTTTTTTAAAACTAAGTTCCACTCCATAGGCCTTCCCAATGGCCTGAACCACATCCCTTTCCAAAAACTCTTCAAGAAAAAAGTCGGCTCCTGGTTTATAAGTGAGATTATTATCTGAATTTCTGTAGTAGCCCTCCAAGCCTACTTCAATATCATTTTGATTTAAATTCTTATAAATTCCCAAGCCGTAGGTATCACTTACTTGGGGCTCTATGTTTGGATCTGTGGTCTTCCAACGAGATGTTGGCAATGGCGTGGTCGTGTTGTATACATTCTGCAGATATTGATTTAGCCTCGCGTAACTTGCCTTCACAGAAGTGTTTTTATCAAGTTTTAGGGCTACCCCCAATCTAAGATCCAAACCATTGTATGTCTTGACCCCTGCCCCTTTTCCAAAAAGTTTAGTATTTAGGATTTCCCCCGTGGAATCATCAAAAGCAGCCTGGATATATGGCCCGACAAACACAAAATGATTGAAGCGTAGACCACTGGAAATCGATAAATTCTTAAAGGGATTTGAGTTTATATTCACATAGGGAGAAATTTCATAACTGGTTTCTGATTCAAGGGTAATTGGCAAGATGCTATTACTTTCACCTGGGTTTAATGCTCCCGGTTCAATTTTATAGCGATTTGCTTGGACACCGACATAGTAATCCAAATTATTGTCTATTTTTTTAGAATATTCTGAAATGAAGCTTAAATAATTGATTCTTGATTCAAATTCTAATTCATTATCACTCTCATGTTCTGGGAAAATGATTTTTGGAGTATACTGACTTGTCACTAAAATA
>JAGLKG010000108.1 GCA_023141835.1 Maribacter sp.
ATTCGAATCAGTGTTCTACTATCCTTGATCCTAAAGGATACTTTAAAGCTTGAAGTCAATGGCCCTTGTAAATCAAGAATATTTCCTTTACGCGTATAACTGAATCTATGAACTATATCCGCGCCTCCGTATAACAGGTCAACTTCAGATTCTGTGACAAACTTTACAAATTCGGTGCAGTTAATCTCTAAGTTGTTCATATTATCACAATTAGGAATATCATGGACATAGAGACCCAATATTTCCGGTGAGGGAGGCAAGCAGCATTCAGTTCGCTCACAGGAAACATACAAAGTCAATAAACCTAAAAGGAATGTGCTTTTTTTCATTTTTAGAAATCCGTTTTTGAAAAAGTCTTGAATGGTCGACCCCATCGAATAACTCAAATTAAGCTCATAAAACAGCTATAGATTCAATCAATAGATTTAAAATTTATGAAAAGGTTGCGTTGAACCAATTATCTCAATGGCTCAAAAAATAATAGTGCTTGGTGTCAATCAACCACCAATACAAAGTAATTCTTCTTACCTCGTTGTAAAAGAACAAATTTGTCATTGATTAAATCGGCCATGGTTATTTTATAATCTTCCCTGACCTTTTCCTTGTTTACCGATATTGAATTTTGCTTTAGTTCACGACGAGCCTCACCGTTAGAAGCCAAGAAATCTGTTTTGGCTGCAAGTGCACCAATCATATCCAAACCTTCTTCCAATTCCGATTTCGAAATATTGGCTTGGGGCACACCATCAAAAACATCAAGGAAAGTTTCTTCATCAAGTGTTTTCAAATCTTCCGAGGTAGATTTTCCAAATAAGATATCACTTGCTTTCACGGCATTGTCCAAATCTTCTTTGGAATGTACCAATACCGTAATCTCTTCGGCCAAACGCCTTTGCAGTATCCTTAAATGTTGCGCTTGCAGGTGCTCTTTTATTAAATCTTCAATCTCCTCCTTGAAAAGAAAAGTAAATATTTTAATATATTTCTTCGCATCTTCATCAGAAGTGTTTAACCAGTACTGATAAAATTTATAGGGTGATGTTCTATGGGGGTCCAGCCAAACATTACCGCTCTCCGTTTTTCCAAATTTAGTGCCATCAGCTTTGGTAATCAGCGGACAGGTCAGCGCATATCCCTTACCCCCGCCAATTCTCCGGATCAATTCAGTCCCTGTGGTGATATTTCCCCATTGATCGCTGCCACCCATTTGTAAAGTGCAATTGTTATTTTGGTACAGATGTAAAAAATCATAGCCCTGTACCAATTGATAGGTGAACTCCGTAAAAGACATACCTTCTTTGGCCTCGGCCGATAATCTTTTTTTCACCGAATCTTTGGCCATCATGTAATTAACGGTAATATGCTTGCCAATATCCCGGATGAATTCCAAAAATGAAAAATCTTTCATCCAGTCATAATTATTGACGAGTACAGCGGCATTGCTCGCATCACTATCAAAATCCAAAAACCTACTTAATTGGGCCTTTAGGGCTTCTTGATTTAATCGCAATGTGGCTTCGTCCAGTAGATTGCGTTCCTCTGATTTACCTGAGGGATCCCCGATCATTCCTGTAGCACCACCTAGCAAAGCATAGGGTTTATGGCCCGCCAATTGAAAATGGCGCAACATCATTACACTTACCAAGTGACCAATGTGCAGCGAATCAGCGGTTGGGTCAATGCCCACATAAGCAGATTGCATCCCCGTCATTAAGTGCTCCTCGGTTCCAGGCATGGCATCATGCAACATTCCTCTCCATTTCAATTCTTCAACAAAATTTGAGCCCATTTCAAGTATTGATTTAATGATAGCTGCAAATATAAAAGGAAATACAATGCCTTTCCCTATTTGAAAATGGAATTATTCCTCTCAAATAACTAACTTTGAATTATGGTTTTGGTTACAGGTGGTACAGGATTGGTAGGGTCTCATCTTTTGTTGGACTTGCTGCAAAATAATACTCCTGTCCGAGCTATTTATAGGGAAGGAAGCAATCTAAAACGTGTAGAAAAAGTCTTCTCCTATTATACCGAAAAAGCCCAGGAATTATTTCAAAAAATAGATTGGATCCGTGCTGACCTTAATGATATGGACACTTTAGACCTCGCATTTAAAAATGTGGATCAAGTCTATCATGCCGCCGCTCTTATTTCGTTCAACCCGAACGATTATCGAAAGCTCAAAAAAATAAATGCAATTGGCACGGCAAATATTGTGAATCTATGCATTTTTCACAATGTTAAAAAACTTTGTCATGTAAGTACTATTGGAGCCATTGGAAAAAGTACGGAAGGAAATAAGGCTACCGAAGAAAATGATTGGAGTAGTCAAGAGGCAAATGTTTATGGGCTAACAAAACATAGGGCAGAAATGGAAGTTTGGCGGGGCTCTCAAGAGGGATTGCCTGTTGTTATCGTAAATCCAGGAGTAATCATAGGTCCCGGATTTTGGGATAGTGGTAGTGGTGACCTTTTTACAACCGCCAATAAGGGGTATAAGTATTACCCTCCAGGTGGAACGGGTTTTATCACTATAGGTGATGTCGTAAAAATGATGACTGCCCTAATGCAATCCAATATTGTCAACCAACGTTATATTGCCGTTGCCGATAACCTAACGTATGGCCAAATACTGTTCAAGCTATCCAAGGAATTGGGTAAGAAAGCTCCTGTCAGAAAATTGAAAATTTGGCAATTACAAATAGGATGGGTTTTTGATTATTTAAGAAGCTTAATCACCAAAAAAAGCCGAAAAATTACAAAAAAGGCGATTCGTTCCCTAATGTATCCTGAGATTTATGAAAACCAAAAAATAAAGAAGGCCTTGGGTTTCGAATTTGAACACTTGGATAGTACTATATCTTTTAGTTGTCAGAAATTTATTGAAGAGAATCATTGACCTTTGAGGTAGTTTTCTTTTTGATACGGTTTTTCTGAGCCTCCAGTCTTTTCAACCCATCCAGACTATCCTTTATTTTTTTTGCCTCAGACAAGACGTTTTTTTCTTCTTCAAGCAACTTTTCCAGTGCTTCATATATGGATTCATACTCGTTAGGCAAGGATGCATAGTATCTATCACTTTCAACAAACTGCAAGCTATCTACTCCATATTCTGAAAAAACCAAAGAAGTAGGCTCAAAATTGTAATCATTCAAAACAATAATATTTGTGTTCTTGGCTGAATTTATAATAGTCAAATCTTTGAGAATTTTGATCATCTCACCCTTTGGAATCAGATTTTCGGGTTTTTCAAGCAATTTTTCTCCGCATGAAACCATAACCATAATCGAAATCAAACAAATCACCTTTTTCATAAACTATCTATTAAAGGTTAGGCGCTTCGCATTTCTCTGGGGCGAAAACCCATCATTTTCAAAGGCTAGATGCCCGTTTACAAAGGTGTGCGAAATCTGAGATCTAAAGGTATCCCCCTCAAAAGGAGACCAACCACATTTATAGGCTATGTTATCCTTGGTCACTTTCCAAGGTGCATTAAGATTCACTATTGCAAGATCGGCGTAATAACCCTCTCGAATAAAGCCTCTATTCTTGATCTGAAACAACTTTGCCGGATTATGGCACATTTTTTCAACTATCTTTTCGAGCGAAATGACTCCTTCATGGTATTTCTCCAACATTGCCGGTAAAGCGTGTTGCACCAATGGTCCTCCCGAAGGTGCTTTTGTATAAACATTATTTTTTTCCTCAATGGTATGCGGGGCATGATCGGTCGCAACTACATCTATCCTATCATCAAGTAAAGCCTCCCAAAGTTTGCTCCTGTCCTCGGTAGATTTAACAGCTGGATTCCATTTGATTAAAGTGCCCTTTTCATCGTAATCCGCTTCTGAAAACCAAAGGTGATGAATACAGACTTCCGAGGTGATTTTTTTCTGCTCAAGAGGAATGTCATTCTGGAATAAATTCGTCTCAATTCCCGTTGACAAATGAAACACGTGAAGTCGGGCGCCCGTTTTCTTGGCCAAATCAATAGCCTTAGAAGAAGAAAGATAGCAAGCCTCATCACTTCTAATTAGAGGATGGTATTTGACTGGTATATCATCGCCAAATTGTTCGACATGTTTTGCGAAGTTCCTTTTAATGGTTGTTTCGTCCTCGCAATGGGCTGATATGACCATTTCGGTATTCCGAAATATCTTTTCGATGACCTCTTCATCATCAACCAACATGTTCCCCGTTGAAGAACCCAAAAACAATTTTACCCCAGAACATGCATTTTTGTCCAATCGTTTTAGTTCTTCCAGATTATCATTGGTGCCACCAAACAAAAATGAATAATTAGCATAGGAGGTTTCTGCTGCCCGAGTAAATTTATCTTCAAGTTTTTTTATGGTAGTTGTTTGGGGGTTGGTATTTGGTTGCTCCATAAAAGTAGTGATTCCCCCAGCAATGGCCGCCCTACTTTCTGTAGCAATATCCCCTTTATGGGTAAGACCGGGTTCTCTAAAATGTACCTGATCGTCAATTACCCCAGGAAGTATATAATTACCTTCGGCATCGATCAATTTCGAATTAACATCACTTAGGTTCTTACCAATCTTTTGTATGATATCATCCTCAACTAAAATATCGCCCTCGAAAATTTTATTCTCGTTGACCACTTTGGCATTTTTGATCAATACCTTACCCATAGTTAAAATTTGTTTTTTTGGAACAGACTTTTCAATTTCATTCCCATGACTCCAAAAATAGCCTCGCCTATTATTGAAGAGCTCATTTTAGACTTGCCCTTCACCCGATCACGGAAGATTATTGAAATTTCTTCTATTCTATATTTTTTCAAATAAGCCCTGAATTTCATCTCGATTTGAAATGCATAACCCACGAACTTTATAGAATCAAGATTAATATTCTCCAAAACTTTCCTTTTATAACATACAAACCCCGCAGTGGGGTCATGCACTCGCATTCCGGTAATCATTTTAACATAAATGGAAGCGCCATACGAAAGCAACACGCGATATAATGGCCAATCAACTACATTCACCCCCTTCTTATACCTGGAACCCACAGCAACATCAGCTCCATTTTCACAAGCCTTGTGCAGACGCAGTAAATCCGTTGGGTTATGCGAAAAATCGGCATCCATCTCGAATATGTAATCATATTTTCTTGCAATCGCCCACTTGAACCCATGAATATAAGCAGTGCCCAAACCTGATTTTTCTTGACGAACCTCTAAAAATAATTGATTGGGAAACTCCTTTTGCATCGAAGCAACATGGCCAGCTGTACCATCAGGAGAATTATCATCTACGACCAACACATTAAAATCTTTCTTCAATCCAAGGACGGCCCTTATAATTGCGTCCGCATTTTCAATCTCGTTGTAAGTGGGGATAATGACCAAACTGCTTGACATATTCTTACTAGAATTTGAACAAAAGTAATGTTTTAATGGGTCTACAAGAATCAGATTCTACTATTTATCATTTTTTTAAACCTTTAAATAAGGCCTAGAATTTGTAATTTTGTCTACAACCAACTTCAATAATGTCTTTAAAATTACTTAAACCTTTTGTATATCTTTTGGGTTTTGTATTGGTATTGAACCTTTTACAGGCCCATTTTACCCCGCTCATCTTTGATGAGGCTTATTATTGGCATTATGCCCGTGATATGGCCTGGGGCTATTTTGACCATCCCCCAATGGTTGCCTTAATGATAAAAATAAGTGGTTTTTTCTTCAATGGGGAACTAGGAGTTCGTTTTTTAAGTTGCCTTATGTCAGTTGGGACTTTAGCCATTCTTTGGCAGATTATAGAACATCGGAAAAAGGAACAATATGCCATTCATTTTTTTGTATTGGTATTCTCTATGTCCTTACTGAATGCGTACGGCTTTTTTACACTTCCTGACACTCCCTTATTGTTCTTTACGGCACTTTTCCTTTTGGTCTATAAGTCTTTCATAAAATCTCCATCGGTTATTTTATCCATGGTTTTGGGGATTACGATGGCAGCACTGATGTACAGTAAATATCATGCTATATTAATCATCTTTTTTGTTCTCTTGTCCAACTTGAGATTGACTTTCAACAAATATGCCTGGTTGGCGGCAATAGTGGCATTGATTTGCTACGTCCCACATTTTTTATGGCTGTACGAAAACGATTTTATAGCTATAAAATACCATCTTTTTGAACGGCCCAATGCGGCATATGATTTCAACAAATATACGTTAGGGTATTTAGTCAACCTCATTGCTATTTTCGGACTCACATTCCCATGGGTTTACAAATCGCTTTTTAGGACCAAGTCCAAAGATTTGTTCACAAAGGCATTGCTATATCTTACGTATGGAGTGCTTATTTTCTTTTTTGTTTCGAGCTTTAACAGGAGAGTGCAAACCCAATGGATCATAATAGTCTCAATACCTCTTGCAATTCTTGTATTCAATGTAATGATTGAAAATGAAAGTACTAGAAAATGGATTTATAGATTGGGTATGGCGAACATTGTTATTATACTTTTTCTACGTTTGGGATTGATTTACAAACCTTTGTTTCCCATTTATTATGAGACCCACGGGAATAAAGAATGGATGAACCAGATACATGAAAAGGCCGGGGAAATCCCCGTTGTTTTTGAAAATTCGTATCGCAATGCCCCAATGTATGCTTTCTATACTGGCAAAACGTCATACTCCCTGAACAATATTAATTATAGACAAAACCAGTATACTATAGATGATTCTGAAAAAAACGTACAGCACCAAAAAGTCCTATATGTATCAAGATACCTGAATGAAAGGCAATTTACCTTTCCTAAAATAACAGGAAGTATTTACTATGCCAATTTCATTGATGATTTTGAATCTTTTAGAAAACTTCGGTGCTTTGTTGACCAGGAAAGTCTTTCTTGGACTCGAAAGGATAGGCAGATATTGAAAGTGCATAATCCTTATGAAATGGATATTGATCTCAAAAAGTTGAAATTTGCAGTGGCCTATTTAAATGATGCCAAGCAATTTAAGGAGCTTGTGCCCATTGTCGCCAAAGTGTACGAAGATGAAATACGCAGCCTAAAATCAAATGATACGACGTATTTTACGTTTAAGCTACCAAAGCCTAAAAATACTGAGCATCTTGCCTATTTTAAAATTGTAATCTCGGAAAATGGATTGCGACACGGACTAAACAGCAAGACAATTAAATTGGACTAATGGAACCCATTTTAAGAAATACAGCTGGCATTGATTGGATTACCATACTAATTTTCGTTAGTCTGTTATTTGTTGTGCTGGCCAAAGTGACTTTTTATACTCGTTTCATGAACTTTATCATTCTTCCCTTTAACAACAAGTACGTATTCATGTACAACAAAAAGAAAAAATTATTGAATTGGTTCAATCTTTTTTTCGGTCTTTTTCTGATTATCAATCTATCGTTGTTCATTTATATTAGCAGCTCAATCCTTCTTGAACCAAGACAAAATTCCTCCCTAATTATTTTCCCATTGATTGTAGGCTCATTGGTGTTATTTATGTTATTAAAAATAGGGCTACAAATGGGCAATAGTTTTATTTTCGGAGCCCGAAAGACCATTGCCGAAATTATTTTCAAGAAAATATCATACTTTAATTATTGCGGTTTGATTATGTTTCTGGCAAATATTATGTTGGTTTATATTTTTATAGGCTCAAAAGTTGTGGTATATCTAGCTATTCTTCTTATTCTTTTAGTAAATGTGATTGGTTGGATAACTATCCTAAGGAATCATCAAAAATTCATTACTAGTAACTTTTTCTATTTTATTTTGTACCTTTGCGCTCTTGAAATTGCACCGTTTATCCTCATCGGAAGCTATCTAAAAGACTAGTATTTATGAAAATAAAGACGATTTTGGTATCGCAGCCTGAACCTAAAATGGAAAATTCCCCTTATTCCAAATTAATAGATAAGGAAAAAGTTAAAGTAGATTTTAGACCATTTATACACGTTGAAGCGGTTGACGCCAAGTCTGTTCGTCAACAAAAAATAGACCTCAATAAGTATACAGCGATAATACTGACCAGTAGAAATGCTGTGGATCATTTTTTTAGAATCGCCGAAGAAATGCGGTTCAAGGTACCGGATGCAATGAAATATTTCTGTCAGTCGGAAGCTGTTGCATATTACCTTCAGAAATATGTGGTATATCGCAAGAGAAAGATTTATGTGGGTAAAATGAATTTCAATGACCTTATCCCTCTATTTAAAAAATACAAAGAGGAAAAGTTTCTATTGCCTTCTTCAGATGTATTGAAACTACAAGTTCCTGAAACGCTAAACAATTTAGGTGTAAACTGGACACGTGGTATTTTTTACAAAACCGTAATCAGTGACCTTTCCGATTTAAGGGATGTTTACTATGATGTTCTGGTATTTTTCAGTCCATCCGGAATTGAATCCTTATTGAAGAATTTTCCTGATTTTGAGCAGAACACTACCCGTATTGCCGTGTTTGGAAACTCTACCGTAAATGCGGCGACAGATGCCGGACTGCGTATAGATATTAAGGCACCCACGCCAGAGACACCGTCGATGACCATGGCACTGCAAAAATATATTACTACGGTAAACAAGAAATAAAAAAGCCCCTGACCCCATTAATATCGGGGTCAGGGGCTTTTTTTTTAGAATGCATAGCGCTGCGGTCCGCCTCTCCTAATCTCTTCACTCGCAAAAACCTCGAACTTTTTAAAGTTCTCCCGAAAGGCATTGGTAAGTTTAAAAGCCGTTTTATAATACGCATCATCATTATTCCATGTGGCCCTTGGGCTCAAAACACTAGTAGGAACCCCAGGACATTTCCTAGGCTGAGCAACCCCAAATACGGAGTGAATATGATAGGTGTCGTACGAATACAGCCCCAAGTCACCATTTAAGGCAGCATGTATCATGGCCCTTGTATATTTTAATTTCATTCGGGTTCCGACTCCATAGGGGCCTCCCGTCCAACCTGTATTCACCAACCAAACGTTAACTCCTGCTTCCTGCATTTTACGACTTAGCATTTCGGCATATCTAGCCGGGTGTAATGGCATAAAAGGAGCTCCAAAACAAGCCGAAAACGAGGGTACGGGCTCAACAACACCAGCTTCGGTACCTGCAACTTTGGCGGTATAACCGGAAATAAAATGATAAGCCGCTTGGCTCGGGGTCAACTTGGATATAGGAGGCAATACCCCAAACGCATCTGCGGTCAAAAAGAATATGTTTTTAGGGTTTTGGCCCATAGATGGCCGTTGTACATTATCAATATGGTACAACGGATAACTCACCCGCGTGTTTTGTGTAATAGAAGTATCCGAAAAATCAACTTCCCCAGTCTCATCCATGATCACATTTTCAAGAAGTGCTCCCTTTTTTATGGCGCCGAAAATCTCGGGTTCATTCTCACTTGATAAATTAATGACCTTAGCGTAACATCCACCCTCGAAATTAAAAACTGCATTTTCATTGTTCCAACCGTGCTCATCATCCCCAATCAATTTTCTATGTGGGTCAGCTGATAA
>JAGLKG010000109.1 GCA_023141835.1 Maribacter sp.
GCTGAAAAAATTCCTTTTTTAATTTCACCCGTATAACCAGTTCCTCCAATCAAGGCAATCTTTTTGGAAAAATCAAGAATGGCAAAATTGTGTTGTCTAGTTCCATCGACTTTTGCATCCGCCATAAAACCAGGAGCATTAATCACCTTCCATTCTGGTTCAAAATTTTGCAACTCCTCATCTGACGGGCGAATGAACATATTATAGACAAACATATTCGACCAAGGGTATTCATTGATTACCCTGATGTTCATCCTATAATTAGGGTCGGAACAAGCATAACAATCCCTAACAAATAGCTCCTTACCATCTAGGTAGGCCAATACCTTTTGATGTAGTTTATCAAATTTTTCCGGTTCAAAAGGTATGTTTATATCCCCCCACCAGATTTCATCCTGTGTTATTTTGTCTTTTACAATAAAGCGGTCCAGGGGTGATCGGCCCGTAAACTCGCCAGTATTGATCGCTAAAGCTCCCGAAGAGGCTTCTTTACCCATACCCTTTTCCAAGGTTAGATCTTGTAATTTGCCTGGGGACACTTGATATAGCATATTGTCCAAATTCAATCCGTGCTTTTTTTGTGACATTGTTCCCGAATTTTTCGATATAATTAATTCCTTTTTTTGAAAGATCGTATGCCGATTAAAATCCAACCTGATATTAACAGTACACCACCAACAGGGGTCAATACAGCAATCTTTTTAAAATCAATACCAGTTAAATCATTCGTGGCAAGTAGATAAATCGAGAATGAAAACAGGATAACCCCCAAGGTGATAAGATAAAAGACCGTCTTTTTATCACGTTCATCTATGAAGCCCGTATTTGCGAAAATCAGCAATAAAAATGCATGATACATTTGGTACCGAACTCCCGTCTCAAAGGTACCAATGGCATCGGCTTCAATCAAACTTTCAAGACCGTGTGCCCCAAATGCACCTAACATAACCGCCAATACTCCAAAAATGATTCCTGTACTAAATATTGTTTTGTTCATAACTTGATTGGGTTATTTTTTTATAAATATAACAATTTGATACCTTAGTGCTCCGTTATTCATTTATAAAAGTAATTAAAGTAAATGTCCCGAAAAATACTTGTTTTAGGTGCTGGCAAGTCCACCTCCTTTTTGCTGGATTATTTTTTAGAAAAATCCAACGCAGAGAAATTACATCTTACTATAGGCGATATACATCCTAACGGCATCCCTTCTTCCATTAAAAACCATCCGAATTGTACAGTAATGCTATTGGATATTTTCAAGGATGAGAAACGAAAGAAAGCCATTGCAGAAAGTGATATGGTAGTTTCCATGCTACCTGCTCGATTTCACATTAAAGTGGCCGAAGATTGTCTGGAAATGGAAAAGCATTTGGTTACGGCTTCTTATGTGAGTAAAGAAATCAAAGCGCTTGATAAAAAGGTAAAAGAGAAAGGATTGGTATTCATGAACGAAATTGGCCTCGACCCTGGTATTGACCATATGAGTGCCATGCAGGTTATTGACCACATACGAAGCAAAGGAGGGAAAATGATTTTGTTCGAGTCTTTTACCGGAGGTTTGGTAGCGCCCGAAAGTGACAACAATCTATGGAACTATAAATTTACCTGGAACCCCAGAAATGTTGTTCTTGCTGGTCAAGGTGGTGCCGCAAAATTTATGCAAGAAGGTTTATACAAATATATTCCTTATCACAAGCTTTTTAGACGCACAGAATTTTTTGAAATAGAAGGCTATGGAAGGTTTGAAGGTTATGCCAACCGCGATTCATTGAATTATCGGGAGGCTTACAGCCTTCACGATGTGCTTACGCTGTACCGGGGTACCATGCGAAGAGTAGGTTTTTCAAAGGCATGGAATATGTTCGTGCAATTGGGAATGACCGATGATACTTATACCATAGAGGACTCAAAAGGAATGTCA
>JAGLKG010000011.1 GCA_023141835.1 Maribacter sp.
AAAGTATCATTCCCGTGATGCGAGAATCTATTAACAGTCCTGAAAGCCTTGGGAATGGTTTTTTGATCAAAGCGTGTACTCAACTCGATTGGGTATGGAACAGCGAAATACTGCTGTGGCTTGCCTTGGGATAAGTTGTGTTCAAGAGAAATTCTCTATTTCATAAAAGAAGACATAAAAAAGGCCAGAAACGTTACGCTTCGGGCCTTTTGATTTTATAATGACCTTTAGATTGAACTGAATGCAAAACCTGTGGACAGCCTAAATACAAATGCATAGATTACTATTGCCAACAATGCAAAACAGAACCAGGTAAATATTTTAAAAGATTTCTTCAGTAAAATATTCCCCATGTTTCTAAAAGCTTCAAAATAAATTTCCTTAAAAAGTAATAGTTTGCTCATACGCCCATCAATTATAATTATTGTTGGTGCTAAATTCTAAATTTCTTAGGGTTGCAGAAAAAAAAAAGGTCAAAATGACCAATAATTTAGATGACAAAATAGGTAGATTGTAAAAGATCTGTAAACTGTTCTATTCTCAGGTTAAAAAGTGCTTGGCCACCTTTGGGACTTAATGGATATACTGTGATAATCCTAAAACAAAAAATGCGCCCTTTTAAGGGCGCATTCATTGGTTAGGCTGGTTCAAATACTTAATCGAAAGCAAATCCCGTTAATACTCTAAAAACGAATGCATAAAGCATTATAATGAAACTGGCTAAGCAGAACCACGAAAAGACTTTAAAGTAGGATTTAACAATAGTATGCCCCAAATTTCTAAAGGCTTCTGAATAAATTTCTTTAATAAGTAGGACGTTTTTCATGTTTTTTGGGTTTAAGGTTAAATAATGCTCTTGGTGCTATATATAACTGAAAACCTGAGGATTAGGTATTTTCTAAGCCATTTTTGTTGTGTAAGGCTTTCTGGCTGTTGTGAATTTTAAGAATGAGATAAAGAAAACCGTGATTCCCAATTGGGAATCACGGTTTCATATTTAATTTAGTTGGTCTTACTTTTGTCACATATCTACAATGATGAACTCGGATCGTCTATTAAGTAGGTGCTTGGACTCAGCACATCTTACAGCGCCATTACATTCATTGATCAACCTTTCCTCACCATAACCGATTGCACTTTGTATGCGTCTTGGATCAATGCCTTTTGAGATTATATAGTCCCTTGTAGATTTGGCCCTTCTATTCGAAAGATATTTGTTATAGACTTTGGGGCCTCTTGAGTCAGTATGTGATTCAATTTTAATCACCATATTAGGATACTCGGTCATAACCTGTACCAGTTTATCTAGCTCTTGGGAAGCATCTTTGCGAATATAGAATTTGTCAAAATCAAAGTAAATCATCTCTGTCTTTAATTTTCTAATTCCATCTTCCACCGCTATCATTTCTTTCAACCTACGCATGGCAATTTCAATATTGACTTTTTCATTATCTACGGTCGAAACTTGGATTTCTTCATTAAAATAATCGCCTTGGGTAATTTTAACGGTGTATTTCGTGTCTCCTTCCAAATCCTCAAATAAGAAAGTGCCATCGTCCTCGGCGACCATTTCTTTTAGTTTGATGTTGTTTTTATCCAATAGGATAACCAGTGCTTTTGGCATGATATCCCCTGTTACCAATTCTGTAACCACCCCGGCAATTGCGTTTAGGTTCACAGGAACTTCCTCGACAATCAATTTTTTAAAGGAATAAATGTCATCATCGCCTTTGCCACCTCTCCGGTTTGATGCAAAAAAGCCTCTTTGCGTCTTCTCATCAACAATATATGAAAAGTCGTCTTTATTACTATTCACGGGTTGGCCAACGTTCTTTACTTCTAAAAACCCGCCTTCTTCATCAATGGCCACTTCAAAAACATCCAGTCCGCCAAGACCTATATGACCATTCGAAGAAAAATAGAGTTTTTTATCATTGACGAATGGGAACATTTCCTTTCGCTCTGTATTTATGCTAGGGCCTAAGTTTCGGGGTTCTGAAAAACTACCATCACTAAAAACATTAACAACAAAAATATCGGTCTGACCTATACTTCCTGGCATGTCCGATACAAAATAAAGTAACTTACCATCAGGGCTCAATGCAGGATGTCCTGTCGAATAATCATCGCTATTAAAAGAGACTTCGATGGCTTCGGTCCATGCCCCATTTATTTTTTTCGATTTGTATATTTTCAAATGATTAACCCCTTTTTTATCTCTTTTGAGTTTTTTCCCAAAGTTATTTCTCGTAAAATACATTGATTTATTATCGGGAGAGAAGGTTACCGATGCCTCATGGTATTTGGTATTTACTTTTTTAGAGAACTTAATGGCATCCCTTAGCTCCTGTGTTTCCTTATTTATCTTCGCCACGTACAAATCCAAATAGGGCTGGTCATTCCATTTATATTTTCTGGTGTTGAAGATTGAAGTATCATTTGCCGAGGTAAAAACAACTTCATTTTCATCATAGAACATTGGGGAAAATTCCGAGTATTTTGAGTTGATCTTCAGATTGAAGATATCGAAATTGCGTTGTGAGCTCAACAATTCATCCATTATAGCTTCATTTGCCTTGAGATTTATTGCTCTGGATGGGTTTGGACTTTGCTTTTTCCGATTGTATAAGCGCATTAACCTTTTGGATCGGGCATATTTCCCCGTCCCTTTTAAGGAGTGGGCATACTTGAAGATATTGTCAACCGACATCTTATCCTTATACTGCTCGTATAGAATAGTATACCAATGATAGGCCCTTTCCATATTGGTATTGAAATAGTGAGAATCCCCAGCTCTTTGTATAATCTCGAAAGTGTAATTTTCACGCCCCTTTCCGAGGACTTGCTCATAAAGCTCTGCGGCTTCCGCGTACCACATTTTATCAAAGAAGCTGTCGGCTTTTTCGAGTAACTTGCTCTTATTTTGCGATTCCTTACGGTTTTTAGGCAGACCGCTAGCTTTAATTTTGTTTGAAAGGACCTTAGGAAATCGGTTTTTTACAACAACTTTATTGTTGAATGGATTTTTTTCGACATATAATATCCAAACCTTATTCTTATAAGTACCATTAAATCCTGTTTTGACGGAACGTATCGTATTTTCCCAGCTTTCCTGATATTGCAAATATGTATAGTTTAGGTTGTTTTTCGGATTCGTAAAGTAACCAGGGTCAAAACCCTTTTTCTTTAAGCCGAGAACCATTTTTTTGGCATTGTTTTTATCACCGTAAACTCCAGAAACAATATAATAACCACTTTTTATTCCTTTTAGATTGCTCGATTTTCTTGTTGCGATATCATTTTGCCTGGCTAGATCAAGAAATAACCTGTAATTGACTTTGTCGACATTATTTCTTTGCTTAGAATCCTCTTTGGGTATAGTTGTTCTGATTTCAGATACTTTTTCTATGGCCGTGGAAGGTATCCTAGGCTCGGCACTTTCAATATGCAATATCCAAACCTTGCTCTTATAAGAGCCGCTGAATTTTGAATTGATAGGGGCTATGGTATTTGCCCAATTCTCGTGGTATTGTACATAGGTATAGTTCAGGTTGTTCTTTGGATTTGTGATATAATCAGATTCAAAACCCTTTTTCTTTAAATTGAGAGCCATTTTCTTGGCGTTGTTTGTATCACCATAGACGCCTGATATAATATAATAACCGCTTTTCAGCCCTTTTAGATGGCTCAATTTTCTTGTAGCAATATTATACCGCTTCGCTGTCTCTAAGAACGTTTTTTGTTTGATTTTTGGGATTTCTTTTGAAAGAGCTTTGATAACGGTCTTTGCCGTGTTGGCCTTGGGAAATGGAGCTGTGTTTAAATTAGATTCGCCTTGTGCATTCAATATCCAAACAGCGTCCAAAAATTTTCCTTTGAATTTAGAAGTACAAGACGCAATGGCATCTTGCCATTTTTCATGAAAGTTTAGATAAACGTAATTCAGACCACTTTCAGGAACTGTAATGTAATTGGCATCAAAACCTTTTTTACGTAATCTAGAAATTGCCTTATTTACATTTTTAATTTCTCCATAGACCCCACCAATAACATAATATCCGTTTTGCAACCCTTTTATGTCCTTGAATTTCCTTTGAGGTATATTGTTTCTTTTGGCAGCTTGAACAAATGCCGAAGGATTTGTGGAAGACAATATTGTCACAACTTCGGTTTTTTCCAAGTGTGTGGTATAAAGGGAATTTTCCTTGGCTTTAATTAAGCTTGAATCGGGATTGGTTCGAGCCACAACGCTAAAAGTCAGTAAAAAAATGAAGTATGTTAAAAACTTTTGTGCTATAATTCTCATGGTTTTAAGGCTAGTGTAAAATGGGAAATACTAAAAAAAATCTTAGGTCCTGAGAATTGTTTATAAATATTTCCACTATACTATTTAATATCGAAACTAGCACTTAGCCCGTGCTTTGAATATTTTTTGTTGTGAAAAAGGTGTTTTTTGTCGTGTAACAAGGGGTTTTTGTCGATAGACGCCTAAAAAATAAGGAGTGATTAGGTCTGAAAAATATCTAAAAAAACGACTAAATGTGAAGATTCTTTGATAACCCTTAAGGGAATTACCTGAACAAAAGCACAACAAACCAAAAGGTATATTGTGGATTGTAAACAAAAAAAGGCACCCCTGTTGGGTGCCTTCCAAGTACTTTAATGGAGATTACTACTTCTCTTTATTTTCCTCTAATTTTTCATCTTCCTTGGAGGCATCTTTAAACTCTTTGATGCCGCTACCAAGACCACGCATTAGTTCTGGAATTTTTTTTCCGCCGAATAAAAGAAGTACAACTACCACAACCAAAATAATTTGTGGGGCACCTATTGCTAAAAATGTATGTGAAGCTATCATAGTTTATTATTTAATGGATAACAAATGTACTAAAAACTTATTAGTTAGTTGCCAATATTAACGTAAGAGCTTTTTTAATTACACGAAATAGAATTGGGAATTATTCGTATTTAATGTATCGATGTATAAATTTTTAAAGAACCACTTTAGAATTCAATACTAAGTTTATCTTTGTGCATAATGGCCAGGAAAGTAAAAAAAAAGAAAGATTTAAAAAAAAAGCTACTTCACAAGTATCGCTTGGTAATCCTTAATGAAAGTACTTTTGAGGAAAAAATTAGTTTTAAACTAAGCAGATTGAATGTGTTTGTAACAGGAACACTCTGCATAATTGGCTTAATTGCACTAACCACACTTTTAATAGCGTTTACCCCGCTTCGGGAATATATACCCGGCTATTCTTCAACTAAATTAAAAAGACAGGCCACTGAACTTACCTATAGAACAGACTCTTTGGTCAACACCTTGAATTATACCAACAGGTATTTGAATAATATTAGAATGGTACTGAAAGGAGATATTGAAAACAATGGGATTAATCGTGATTCACTGTTTGAGCAATTCAAATTGGATCCATCGAGCGTAGATTTAAGCCCCATAAAAGAGGATTC
>JAGLKG010000110.1 GCA_023141835.1 Maribacter sp.
GCCCTTTCCTGAAAAAATTGTCGTTTTTCAGGGAAAAACAAAGAAAACCGTGTAAGATTCACCAGCTGATCATCGGCTTCAGCCTGAGCGAAATCGGTATTTAGACTAAAATCGGCCGTAAGATTGTTGGTAATGGAAAGCTTTATATCTGCCCCAATTTCTTTATCAAACTTGTTTCTACCGGTATAGGCCGTTGCTGCCTCATTTAGTTCATTGGATTTTTCATGTCCGCCCAAAATATAGGGCGTTATATACAAGGTTTTGCTAGGTTTGATGCCAGTGAATACTATTTTTTGAGCTAATGAAGGTTTTAAAAATGCCCAATCCGTTTTAGGAGGAACGGCAGGATAGACCAATCGTTCTTGTTTTCTGGCAATCTTACGTTGAGCGATCAGCCCCATAATTACCTTTCCATCCAATTCCTGAAAACGAAGACTGCTGAAGGGAATTCTTATTTCCGTAAACCATCCCTCTTCTGTTACCGTACTCTCGGCATCCCAATAGGTATTGAAATCCCTGTTTAACCAGCTTCCTGCAGAAATGGCCGCTCCTGTGGCGTCGTTGGCAATATCCAAATCACTCCGTATTCCGGTCGGGGTAGTGGCAAAGACATAGGCCGTTTCATTATCATTGTAAGTATCCAATAAAATTTCAAGATGATCGGAACCTGCGATTCGGTCCCGATAAAGGGAAGTTGACCTGACACCCTCCGGATCATGGTCATAGGCTCTCATGGAGACATAAAAGTATTTACTATCATACGCAAATCTGATTTCCGTTTTTTCGGTGGGTTGTTCACCGGCATTTGGCTCATACTGAACCATAGGAACAGGGCTAATCGAATTCCAAACAGGATCTTCTACTTTGCCATCAAAGGTTATCCCATCAATTCTCGGTATCACAAAGAGGTTGTCGGATTGAGCATAACTAGCTGGAATAACGCTGAGTGCAAGAAGCCAAAATAATGGGTTTTTAAGTGCCATTTCCCTCTAATTTAGTCAAAAAGAGGCGTAATGACAAAAGGAGGATGGCAGCGCCAACTGCATAGTATAAAATAAAACCGAATATTTATGAGGTTCAGGAATATCATAAAAAACCTAGCGTTGAATAAATGCCAATTATTGTAATTGTTTGCGTTTCTGCGATACAAACACTTCGATAAGGGCAAATTCTTCTTCAGATATAGCACTATATTTTTGCTCGTCTGGCCAGTCCTTCCAGATTTTCCTCGATGAGCTTGTCGTGCCATTGTTCTCTACAATCTAGGTCAAAAATAGCAACTGCCTTGGGTTTATGGGATGCCAAAGTACTTTGATGGTAGCGGCCACAAGCTTGGATTAGGGCTACACGTGTACCTTCAGAAGCTTTTGAAAATGCCAATAGTATCTCCGGGGTAGGTTTCGGTTTTTCTATGTCGGGCAAGCTGGATGGTTCTACGGTCGGCTTGTTATGCCGTTCAATGCATGTAAACATCAAGGATGCCAAACCTATAAGGTTTCCAGCAAACGCTATTTTTTTGACCCCTAACATAATTCATTCTTCCTCCATAAGGTACGATGTATTACATTAATTTACCTGAAATAAATGCAATAGGAGGGGAGCATTCGCATTGGCAAAAGTGTGCCCCGCATCACTTTTTAGACTGTACATTTACCCAAATTGAACAGGTTAAAGCAAGCAGAGCCAGACCTAATGTCAGCGTATTTACCAGCCGAAAATCTGGCAACCAGCCAGTGATATTTTGAACGAGGAAGGCAATGTAGCTAGACGGCATGCCACGCGCTCCCAGACGCCGAAGGACTTGGTAATGCCAATCGGTCAAAAAACAATATCCCCAGCCTTTCCAGAAGCCCAAAAGTGCCCAGGAACCAAAGGTAGCCAGCAAAGAAATCAGATGGAGTTTCCGTGTCTTGGCATGAAGCCATCCAAACAAATTGAAAAGTATCAGTGATGTATGGAAGGTATAAAAAAAGTAATTGGCAAGATGTAGTCCGAGGTCTGTCATGCGAAAAACTTTAGTTCTTGTCGAAAGATAGCAGATTTTGAGCTCTTAAAGCAGCTAAATTCTATCGCGCGGACATTTTATACAATATAATTATAGAATCTCATTAAAAAATAATTGCTGGCAATAAATAAACCGAACTATTTAGTAAGATTCATAAAGTCGTTATCCCAAAAGATAACCAACTATAAGGCACAGGACATCAAATAGGAATTAATCCACTATAGCAAAACAGGCATCTATACCCATTAACACTTTGGCACCCATTAGTGCTGACCAAGCGATCATCAAGTCTTCATCTCTCGCTAAGGTGCTGAGAGTTTTGTGGAATCCAGGAACGGACTGGAAAACACCTTTTGCATAGCTGGTGAAAGCAAATTCTTCCTGACTTTCTTCCATTCTTTAGCCTTATCACCAAACATATGGTCTACCAAGCCTGGAAATGCCCAGTCTGCATTCTTACCCCAGTGTATGGTGAAGGGAATATTGTTCAATTTTAATAGCTCGATCATTTTTGTGGAATAGTCCTTTAAGGCAATAAGTTTATCCGAATCACTCCACTGTATTCCATCAATTTCTACCATACAGGTAAACGGGAATTTGGAAAAGGCCAAGGCAGCTTTAGATTGTTTTATAAATCGCATCGCGAAAATACCCGGCACAGGATTTTCCCTGGTAAATTTGGCCAATAATTCCAGGGTTTTGGAAGAATGGGTGTGGTCTACCCCAAACGAACAGGCAAAAGCCCTTCCTTGAAAGCCTGCATCCCAGAAAATTTCCGATAGTTTTCCCACCGTGGTTTTTTCCTCTTTGGGCAGTATGGAATTTTTTAATAAATTGATGAGTGTAGGTATGGATTTAGGAAATTTTTCTGCAATCTTTATGAACAAATAAATGAGGTCCAAATACACAAATTGCTTTTGAAAAGGAATGGGGTTCCCAAAATCTGCCTTGTAATTATCATAATATTTTATTTTGTAGATAAACTCTACGGCATATTTCTTTTCATTTGTGTTGTAGGGATTCATAAATACTTTGAAGTGAAAAGGGCGCACACCCTTGAAATCCGTACCCGGAATTTTAGGGTCATAGCCGGTAAAATCAAGCGTATCTGCCAGCTGGAGTGCTTCGGTCTTATCGATCTTTTTCACATGTCTATGAAGCAGATACAGGTTTTCTGCCTCTATGACCACACCGTGAATAAAACCCATGGATCCCAAACCTACGAGGGCAGCATTAAAGGTCTCATCGTCTCGAATAATCCTAGCATTTAAATTCTGAGCGTAGGTATCCCTCAAGACCGGTTTGGAATTACGTTCCAGGTAAACATTGTCTTCCGGGTTGGGACCTGTAATCAGGTTAAGTCCTACTACATAGTCCTGAATGGAACCCACATCCAAGGTTGATCCGTGCACTCCGGTGGAAATGCAGCCTGCAATGGTCTGTCCATTGCTGGCCCCGGTGGTTTTGAGCGATTTCCCCCTCCTTTCTAGAAAACGCGAAATCTCCTTAATTTGATTTCCACATTGAAACCAGAAAAGGTTGCTGTGGCTGTAGGTTGAATTTTGATGCATTTCCCCTTCAAAAATGGGAAATTTCAGGTTCATAAAACTGTTAAAATGCATACGGTCCCCACAGTACGCTATATTGGACATAGACCATTTAGAACCAATGGCCCTAAAGCGCTGCTGATTATCTGCTGTTTGCTTTAAGAGCTTTTGGATCTCTAGGGCAACATCTTTGTATTTTTCAAATCCGGAAAGTCCAGAGGAATTTTTTTCCAGTTTTGTGGTCAGAAAAAATTTTAAGGGGAAGGGGCCGTTCTTGTGTAAAGTATCCCAACGTGTCCGATCATCAATTTTTGTTGTGGCCATATCACATGCTATTTTCCTTTATACAGACGTAGTTTATCTTCACTTTCTTCTTTCTGCCCAAAGTAATCGCATTTAGAAGAATGCCCCCAAATGAGGTTCTATATTCCACCGTATGCAAGGCCCCGGATTCACAGTCGGAAATATTAAAATAATGGTCTCCTGTGGTTAGTTTTCTGGTCAACACAGTGTCTAGGGTACGCACATGATACCCAGCAAAGGCATCATTTCTTTCGGTGTCCGCAGGCTCCCATTGCCCATTTTCTACTTGGAAGCGTACAGAGTAGCAGGAGGTCATCAATAAAAAGGCCCCCAAATAAATCGTAATTCTGATACTACGCATATATGAAGTTTTTAAGAGTTACATCACAAGTTATTCCTTTTAAAAAGCAATCAATAAAAACTTGGGGGACGGATTATCCGTGGCGATATTTTAAAGGTACAATATTATTTGATATACGTACGAATTTTCTTTATCCTTACCATGGAATACTCTTTATCATAAACGATGGGGTAGGTGAGGGCAAGTGGATTACATTACTTAACTATGACAATGACTTCTGGAGTATCCCTAGTTCAATGCTTGTTAAAATTCACTATATTTAAGTCTCCCCATTGCTAAAGCATGGTTACACCGGTATATCCAACTCCATGAAACAAAAAACGATAATTCTTTTAAAAATTGGTAATGCCAATCGGTCAAAAAACAATATCCTCAGCCTTTCCAGAAGCCTAAAAGTACCTAGGAACCAAAGGTGGCCATCAAAGGAATTAAGTTGAGTTCCCATGTCTTGGCATAAAGCTATCCAAACAAATTGAAAAGTGTCAGTATGGTATAAAAAAAGTAATTGGCAAGATGTAGTCCGAGGTCTGTAATGCCAAAAACTATAGGTCTTGTCGAAAGATAGCGGATTTTGAGCTCTTAAAGCAGCAAAAATCTATCGCGCAGACATTTTATCCTGATAGCCATCGGGTTAGATTTATAGCTTACATTAAAAATAGAACGAATACACCAGTGCACCATCTTTCTTGATTATTGCTTCATCCACTGGTTAAACCAAGACTACAAAATGTACGATACTTGGGTTGGGGATATATTAAATCTGGCAATTAAAACAAAGATGAAGTCTTCCCAAAGATTGCAATTTCTATATAGTACACCACAAATGAGATGACATATACATTTTAGATGTAGTCGTTTAAGAAATTTAGATTACCGCTTTGGGAGCTATACGATTCCTTTCGACCATTGTCCTGGATTTAAAATACTTTGATTAAATTTGAGTAAACCACTTTAGAGTGGATAATAAGTACGATTCGCTGTACTTTCCAAAGACTGTCAAGGATAAAAATGCCAAGCTTTAACTTTTGAATGCTTAATGCAGAAAATTATGAGATACTTTCAATTACTACTTATTTTCGCAACCCTGCCGATATTGGCCCAACATGAACACCATCAGGTTAGTACAGGAACCATTCCAATAATTGCCCAGGTAGAACCACAACCTTTTATGGCCAATGCCGCTCGGATAGATGAGGCCATGACCTTTGTGGGCAATCCTTTCCCAGTAGATGTCTCAGAAGAAATCAAGGTTTTGCAAAGTAAAGCATACGATGCCAAGACGGTTCAAAGAATCCAGGAATTACTGGACCCCTATTGTTTAGCTTTTGTGCAGATAAACCCGGAGAGTCGGGTAAAGGTACAGCAAGGGGCGGCAACTCCATTATTAATGGAGGAAGGTTGGACTTCCTATTTGATAAAAGTACATAACGAAGCCCATATTACGGCAGAGCTGGTACCAGAAAGTCCAAACGCAAAACCAGTACTACATAGGTCCACAAATGCACATCGCATGAAGCCTGAAAATGCACTTTCCCTGGGAGAGATCGATAATCAATTTATTGAAATGGCCATGTATCAAGGTAGGCCATTGCGCAAGAATTTGTCGGGATTGGGGGTAGAGTATTTTATTCTGCAAATGTATACAAGGGACAAGGGGAAACGTGAAGTTAAATTGGGTTTTAATGTTGGACAGGGAACCCAAGATATTGGTTTTAGGAATACGGTCCCTATTTTATTTGATGTGCTACCGGCCGTAAAAGTTGTACTTAATGTAAAAGATGATGATGGCTCCCCAACAATGGCTTCATTTGTAATTACGGACGGTATGGAGCGATTCGGTACTGGAGAACAGAACCCTAAAATTGATGATTATCGAATAGGTAGGGCCCGCAGTCAACATTGGCAGGAAAGGTTGTTGAAGGACGGGATTGAATATCAATTACCCATAGATAGGCAACTCCGGGGTATTTTTCCCTTACCGTCCAGAAGGTTGGCGTCCAAGGACGAATTCCCGGACTTTTTCTTTCAGCCACAGATTTACCGTTTTGATGGGGAACATGTTATGCTTCCCCCAGGCAGATATTTCGTTCAATATGGAAGAGGCCCCGAATACAGAACTAAATATAGCGTATTGGAAGTCCCTGATGGGGTTGAGGAAATGAATGCGGAATTTCAACTCGAGCGATGGGTTCAGATGACCGATCTAGGTTGGTATAGTGCTGATCATCATATCCATGCGGCCGGCTGCTCACATTATGAAAGTCCGGCAGAGGGAGTCCTTCCAGAACATATGTGGCGACAAGTATTGGGTGAAGATTTGAATATGGGCAATAACCTTACTTGGGGTCCCAGTTGGTATTTTCAAAAACAATTTTTTACTGGGGAAAATTACAAATTGTCAAATGAAGAAAATATCATGCGTTATGATGTGGAGGTATCTGGATTTCCATCGTCACATGCTGGCCATATTGTTTTGTTAAACCTGAAAGAAGATGATTATCCGAATACCACCCTTGTGGAGGAATGGCCAAGTTGGACCTTACCTGTCTTAAAATGGGCAAAAAATCAGGGCGGGATTACCGGATATGCCCACTCCGGATGGGGACTTGAACCTATAGAAGCGACCAAAGAGCTACCCAATTATATTTTACCAAAAATGGATGGAATCGGTGCCAATGAGTTTATCGTTACCGTTACCCATGGTTTAATTGATTTTTATTCAGCAGGTGATACGCCTCTACCATCCGAATTGAATATGTGGTATCACGTACTCAATTCCGGCTTCAAAACTCGTATTAGTGGTGAAACGGATTTCCCCTGTATTTCGGATGAAAAAGTAGGGCGTGCAAGAATATATGCCGAATTGGAAAACGGTCTTGATTTTAATGCCTATATGAAAGCCTTGGTTAAAGGTCGAAGTTATGTTTCGGATGGTTATTCTCATTTAATCGATTTTGAAGTGAACGACCAAAGATTGGGAGTAGGGGAGAGCACACTAAAATTAGAGAGAGGTTCGAAGGTGGATATAAAGGTAAAAGCAGCGGCATTTCTAGAGAAAGAGCAAGACGAGACCGGACGGGTAATTGCGGCTTTAAGCCCCTATCAGTCTCCGTATTGGCATGTTGAGCGTAGCCGACAAGGCACTTCCCGTAATGTAGTGGTCGAATTGTTAATGAATGGAGAAGTAATCGCTGAGGAAACCATTACTGCGGATGGGAATTGGAACGAACTTACATTTACAGCCTCTGTAGCCAAGTCTTGTTGGCTGGCAACCCGCATTAAATACAGTTCCCATACCAATCCTATATTTATCGAAGTAGATAATAAACCCATACGGGTAAAAGCCAGTGCAGAATGGTGCCGAGCTTCGATAGAGCAATGCTGGGAGCAAAAAAATAGTCGTTTTAGACCGGAAGAGTTAAAAGCCGCCGAAAAAGGATATGACTTTGCCCGGGAAGCGTATGATCGGATTATAAAGGAAAGTGAGTAATAATGGGTTATGGATTTCTCTCAAAATGAATATTCGCATTGAAAAAGGAAATACATGAATCCCATTAAAGAATGAATGCTATGATAGGAGTGAATACTTGATTCCGATGGCCAATCGATGCCTGGATACCTGTTAATTTGAGTGACATCGCTAGTAACATAGTCATATCTTTAGTATTCCATGGAAAGCTTGCAAATTATGAACAAGATGGCTTTAATACCCGTAATCGTACTTTTTATGGGCTGTGGTAGTCTATTGAGTCAAACGGACTACAGGGTACAAAGGGAACAAATGGTAAAAAACCAACTGCAGGCCAGGGATATTAAAGACTTTGCTACGCTTTCGGCCCTATTGAACGTACCAAGACATGAATTTGTACCCGAAAATTTGAGAATACGGGCCTATTCGGATGGCCCTTTGCCCATTGGTAATGGCCAAACTATTTCACAGCCTTATATCGTGGCCTTTATGACCCAGGCACTTCATTTAAAATCAGGCCACCGTGTACTTGAAATCGGTACAGGATCGGGTTATCAGGCTGCAGTATTGGCCAAAATCGTGGACTCCGTGTA
>JAGLKG010000111.1 GCA_023141835.1 Maribacter sp.
ACCGTCATCATCAGAATCTATGTCCCTAAAATTTGGATATATATCAGAATCCGAATTTATGGGTGTAATCCCTTCTCCAGAACCGGGATAATCTTCATAATGGTCATCAAGACCATTTCTATCATTGTCCATTCCACATGGGGCCTGAAAAGCCTCATCAGTTTGCGCTTCAACATTGTCCAAGATCCCATCATTATCAGAATCAATATCCAAATAATCGGGAATACTATCCTCATCAGTATCAATAGGAATTAATCCACCGCAACTTCCAGGTGTCTTTTCATAATGATCATCCAACCCATTGCCATCAATATCGACCCCACTGGGTTCAATATATTCAGAAAGGGTTTGTGCCTCGACATTGTCCAAAATCCCATCATTATCCGAGTCAATATCCAAATAATTCGGCACTCCATCATCGTCGGTATCGGTAGCGTTTGTAGTATGATCATTATCCCCATCATCATTGGCATCTTCATTACTGTCGATTATTCCATCACCATCATCATCAATATCCGTTTTATCAGGAACTGAATCTCCATCAGTATCTGTTTCAGTATAAATAATATTATAAGATACGGAATGAGCCTCAATAGATGCAGATATTAGAGTCATCATTGAAAATGTAAGAACCAACCCAAGCGAACGGGTTGACAAATAACTCATTGTGGGATACGTAAAGTTTTCCATAAGTGTCAGCAATTAATTACCAATCACCATAGCCAAAAGTAGTAGAATATTGTAAGAAATGGGACTCCTACCAAGTTTATGCAATATATATCTAATATTTTGATGGACAAATAGTTTGGAATGTATAAATACCAATTATCTTTCAACAACATAATTTATCGATTAAATGCACTTTTCTAAAAGCTAATCCCCTGTTTATCGAACATTTACAACATTGGTCTCTTATATTCTTATATGATTTTCATCGACAAAAAAGGCCCTTTAAAGGTGAAATCGACGCGACTATCGCCCAATAAATTCCACAACAAAAGACTGCATTCCCCATCCCATAATCTTATATTTTAGACTATTTTTGCCCAAAATCATTGTATGAGTTTTCAGGACCAAATAGAAAAGCGACGCACTTTCGGAATTATCTCCCACCCAGACGCAGGTAAAACCACCTTAACTGAAAAATTGTTACTGTTTGGAGGGGCCATTCAGGAGGCTGGTGCAGTCAAAAACAATAAAATCAAGAAAACAGCCACAAGTGACTTTATGGAGATTGAGCGTCAACGTGGAATATCGGTGGCAACTTCTGTTTTAGCCTTTATTTACAGGGATAAAAAAATAAATATCCTAGATACTCCTGGGCATAAAGATTTTGCTGAAGACACTTTTAGAACGCTTACCGCAGTTGATAGTGTAATCGTCGTCGTTGATGTTGCCAAGGGTGTGGAAGAGCAGACCGTAAAGTTGGTAGAGGTTTGCAGAATGCGCAACATTCCTATAATCGTATTCATAAATAAGCTTGATAGGGAAGGAAAAGACGCTTTTGACCTTTTGGATGATTTGGAACAAAAATTGGGACTTTCGGTAACCCCATTAAGTTTTCCAATAGGTATGGGATATGACTTCAAAGGGATTTACAATATTTATGAAAAGAACATCAATCTTTTTAGTGGTGATAGTAAAAAGAATATTGAGGATACCATCGCTTTCGATGACATCGAAAATTCTGAACTGGACGATATTATAGGAGTGTCCGCTGCTGAAGAATTAAGGGACAATCTTGAATTGGTTAATGGGGTATATCCAAGTTTCGATAAAGAAAGTTATCTCCAGGGCCAACAACAGCCCGTATTTTTTGGTTCGGCCTTAAATAACTTTGGTGTTCGTGAACTATTGGATTGTTTTATTGAAATTGCCCCTTCACCTCGTGCCAAAATGGCCGAGGAAAGATTGGTGGAAGCCAATGAAAAGGAGCTGACCGGATTTGTATTTAAAATCCATGCCAATATGGATCCCAAGCATCGAGATCGCTTGGCGTTTGTTAAAATTGTTTCTGGGACTTTTGAACGAAATAAACCGTACTTGCATGTTCGGCATGGAAAGAACCTGAAATTTTCAAGTCCCAATGCATTCTTTGCTGAAAAAAAAGAAATCGTAGACATATCATATCCTGGAGATATAGTAGGTTTACATGATACGGGACACTTTAAGATTGGGGATACATTGACTGAAGGTGAACAATTGAATTATAAAGGAATTCCAAGTTTTTCTCCGGAACATTTTAGATATATCAATAATGCAGACCCTATGAAGTCCAAACAATTATATAAGGGGATTGACCAGTTGATGGATGAGGGCGTCGCCCAATTATTTACTTTGGAAATGAATGGTCGAAAGGTCATAGGAACGGTTGGAGCCTTACAATTTGAAGTAATTCAGTATAGATTGGAACACGAATACGGAGCAAAATGCACCTATGAGAATTTCCCTGTGCATAAGGCTTGCTGGGTAGAACCAGAGGACGAAAAAAACGAAGAATTCAAGGAATTCAAACGGGTGAAACAGAAATTTTTGGCTAGAGATAAACGTGAACAATTAGTATTTCTAGCCGATTCGCAATTTTCGCTGCAAATGACCCAGCAAAAATATCCATCAGTGTTATTCCACTTTACATCAGAATTCAAATAACAAGATAAATTCTCAAAAACAAAAAACCCATGAAAATATTCATGGGTTTTTTTATTAAGCTTCTCCTGTAGGTCCAAAATTAATTGGAATGGGAGGTTGTTCGTAATCCTTAATCGTACCATGGGCCTTTTCAAATCGGTTCACGTTATCATTTAGTGCCTTTAGAAACTTCTTGGCATGTTGAGGCGTAAGCACTATTCTACTCTTTACCTTTGCTTTCGGAGCTCCTGGCATCATACTAATAAAATCAACCACAAATTCAGATACTGAATGATTTATTATGGCTAAGTTGGAGTAAATTCCTTCCGCAATTTTTTCATCAAGTTCAATATTTATCTGCTTTTGTTTCTGATTTTTATCGCTCATGATACTATTTGATTAAAATTTCAAAGCTTCTTTACGCGCCATGATTTCATCATATTCCTCCTTAGAACCAACAATGATGTTCTCATAGTCGCGCATACCCGTACCAGCAGGTATCTTATGACCTACAATTACATTTTCCTTTAATCCTTCAAGTGTATCGATTTTTCCGCTAACCGCAGCTTCGTTCAATACTTTTGTAGTTTCTTGGAATGATGCCGCCGAAATAAACGATTTGGTCTGTAATGATGCCCTTGTAATCCCTTGTAAGATAGGCGTAGCAGTTGCCGCCACGGCATCCCTAGCTTCAACCAATGCTTTATCGGCTCTTTTCAAGATAGAATTTTCATCTCTAAGATCACGTGCCGAAATTACCTGACCTGCTTTCAAATTCTCTGATTCACCTACATCCTCAACTACCTTTTTACCGAATATCTCATCGTTTTCAGTAATAAAGTCGGATTTATGAACCAATTGGTTTTCCAAGAATATCGTATCCCCTTGATCTTGTATACGAACCTTTCTCATCATTTGTCTTACGACCACTTCAAAATGCTTGTCATTGATCTTCACTCCTTGCAAACGATATACTTCCTGTACTTCATTTACCAAGTACTGTTGCACTGCAGACGGTCCCTTAATTGATAGTATGTCCTCTGGGGTAATAGAGCCATCAGAAAGCGGCATTCCAGCTCTAACATAATCATTCTCTTGGACCAATATTTGATTGGATAGTTTCACCAAATATTTTTTGATTTCACCAAGTTTTGATTCAATGATAATCTCCCTGTTACCTCTTTTTATCTTACCAAAGGAAACAACACCATCTATCTCGGAAACAACTGCCGGGTTTGATGGGTTACGAGCTTCGAAAAGTTCCGTAACTCTGGGTAGACCACCCGTAATATCCCCTGCTTTGGCAGATTTACGCGGAATTTTCACCAAAATTTTACCTTCCTTGATCTTATCCCCGTGATCTACCATAAGGTGAGAACCCACGGGAAGGTTATATGAGCGTAATACCTCATCATTCTTGCCCAGAATCAACAATGTAGGAATTAGCTTCTTATTCCTGGATTCTGAGATTACCTTCTCTTGGAAACCAGTCTGCTCATCAATCTCAACTTGGTAAGTTACGCCTTGATCAATATTCTCATAGGCAATTTTACCGGGGAATTCCGAAACGATAACACCGTTATATGGGTCCCACTGACAAATCACATCTCCACTCTTAACTTTAGCTCCTCTCTTAACAAATATCTGAGAACCATAAGGGATATTGTTTGTACTAAGTGTAATACCAGTGTTGCTATCAATAACCTTTATCTCTGATGTCCTTGAAATAACTATATCTGCAGCATTGCCATCGCCATCTTCTCCTTTTACAGTTCTAAGGTCTTCAATCTCTGCAACACCACTGAACTTGATACTCAATCTATTATCTTCAGAAATGTTTCCTGCAATACCACCCACGTGGAATGTACGGAGTGTTAACTGTGTCCCTGGTTCACCAATGGATTGTGCGGCAACAACGCCCACAGCTTCACCTCGCTGGACCATTTTATTTGTGGATAGGTTTCTACCGTAACATTTGGCACATATACCTTTAGGTGCCTCACAAGTGAGTGCGGAACGTACTTCAATTTTTTCAATTGGGGAAGCTTCAATTTTCTTGACATCTACCTCCATAATTTGCTGACCTGCTGTTAATACCAACTCATCAGTCAACGGATTGTGAACATCATGCAAGGAAACCCTGCCCAAAATCCTTTCGCCCAATGTCTCAACCACTTCTTCGTTTTTCTTCAAGGGTTCTACCCCTATTCCACGAAGGGTTTCACAGTCTTCGATATTAATAATCACATCCTGTGAAACATCTACCAAACGTCGCGTCAAGTAACCAGCATCCGCAGTCTTCAAGGCAGTATCCGCAAGTCCTTTACGTGCACCGTGAGTAGAAATAAAGTATTCTAAAATCGATAATCCTTCCTTAAAGTTGGAAAGAATCGGGTTTTCAATAATTTCACCTCCACCAGCGGTAGATTTTTTAGGCTTGGCCATTAATCCACGCATACCTGTTAATTGGCGAATCTGTTCCTTTGAACCCCTTGCACCAGAATCCAACATCATGTATACCGAGTTGAATCCTTGTTGGTCTTCACTAATACGCTTCATGGCCAATTCGGTCAACATAGCATTGGTTGAAGTCCAGACATCAATAACCTGGTTGTAACGTTCGTTATTGGTGATAAGACCCATATTATAGTTTGCCTTGATACCATCAACCTGTACATTGGCCTCATCTATCATTGCATGTTTTTCAGGTGGAATGATAATATCACCCAAACTGAAGGACAATCCTCCCTTGAATGCAAATTCATACCCCATGGTCTTGATCTTATCCAAGAAATCAGCTGTGGTAGGAACGTCGGTTACAGCAAGAATCTTACCAATAATATCCCTTAAGGATTTCTTGTTCAACACCTCATTTACGTAACCGGCCTGTACTGGAACCTCCATATTGAACAACACTCTACCCACTGTCGTAGGTATGATTTGGTTTACCAATTCTCCCTCTTCATTAAAATCCTTTGCCCTTACCTTAATCCCGGCATTCAGGTTTACCATGCCCTCATTGAAAGCGATTTCAACCTCTTCAGCAGAATAGAATGTCAACCCTTCACCGTTGATAGGCACTTCTTTGGTCGATTTTCTTTCCTTGGTCATATAATATAGCCCCAACACCATATCCTGGGAAGGTACGGTAATAGGCGAACCGTTTGCAGGGTTCAAAATATTATGAGATCCAAGCATTAATAATTGAGCTTCCAAAATGGCTTCAGGACCCAATGGCAAATGAACTGCCATTTGGTCACCATCAAAATCCGCATTGAACGCACTACAGACTAGTGGATGCAGTTGAATAGCTTTACCTTCAATTAAAGTAGGTTCAAATGATTGAATACCTAATCTATGCAATGTTGGCGCACGGTTCAGCATAATCGGATGTTCACGGATAACCTCTTCAAGAATATCCCAGACTTCAGCGCCTTCACGCTCAACCATTTTCTTGGCCGCTTTAATCGTTGTTGCTAGACCACGAAATTGTAATTTACTAAAAATGAAAGGCTTGAATAATTCCAGCGCCATTTTCTTAGGCAAACCACACTGATGAAGCTTAAGCGTTGGCCCCACCACAATAACTGAACGTCCAGAGTAATCAACACGCTTACCCAACAGATTCTGTCTGAATCGTCCTTGTTTACCCTTAATCATATCTGCTAATGATTTAAGCGGCCTTCTATTGGTTCCGGTAATTGCTCTGCCACGACGACCATTATCCAGAAGTGCATCAACCGACTCCTGTAACATACGTTTTTCATTACGCACGATAATATCAGGCGCATTGAGGTCAAGTAAACGACCTAAACGATTGTTACGGTTAATAACCCGGCGATATAAATC
>JAGLKG010000112.1 GCA_023141835.1 Maribacter sp.
GCGTGCAAATCCATTGTGATTATCCGGGTCGCACCAGCCGTCTCTAACATCTTGGCGATGAGTTTAGCCGCTATGGGAACCCGAGGTTTGTCTTTTCTGTCCTGTCTTGCCCAGCCAAAATAAGGCATTACAGCGGTGATGTGTCTGGCAGATGCTCTTTTGGCCGCATCTAACATCAACAACATCTCCATTAAGTTGTCTGAACTAGGGTTGGTCGATCCAATCAAAAAAACACGTGCACCACGAACAGATTCTTCAAAGGATGGTTGAAACTCACCATCACTATATCTTGAAAATTGTACTTTACCCAAATCGGTCCCATAGGTTTTGGCGATTTTTTCTGCGAGTTCCATACTTTGCGTACAGGCGAAAATCTTTGGTTCTGGTACTTGATAAGGCATGCTTAACGTGTTGTTCTTCAAATTATTAAACTCCTTTCAGACAAAGGAGGTGCAAATTTAGAAATTTATTTGAGTTGCTAAAGGATAAATGTTGTTATTTTTTGAGTGTAAAAAGAAAATATTTAATAGTTTTGCAGTCCTATTTTAACTGCTCGAGTGGCGGAACTGGTAGACGCGCTGGATTCAAAATCCAGTTCCTTTGGAGTGCGGGTTCGATTCCCGCCTCGAGTACTTAAAAAAAGCCAAGACATATGTCTTGGCTTTTTTATTTACGTGAAACCAAAAAATGAACAAAGTAACCATCTAAAGGTTTTATTTGATGTAAGAATTTGGTAATGGTTAATCTATTATTGGATGCTAATAATTTAATAAGGGGCAAAAGGGATTGTTATATAATTGGGGGTTCTGCACGATGAATGCAAACGAAAACCAATATGATGCTATTGCCATAGCAACTTTAATGGGTAGAGGATTATTCCTTTCTATAATTCGTTTAGAGAACATGCTAAATGGCAGTCTCCTTTTAATATCAAGTGGTCGTCGTAGGAGGTGTATCAACTTTAATTTGTATTTTTCGGAATTCCATACGAATTATCTTATTAATAAACACACAAGATTTGCATACAATATCTAAAATACTATTGTTTCTTATCGTATTTGGCTACTGTGTTATTGGATATTCACAAAAAACACAGAAAGATTCGATCAATGTATATTTTATGCAGATTAATCATATGATATCCAACAGAGAAGACCATAAAGAGGAATTCCTGGATGTAGATGCCTTATTGGTGAAAAAGGATGGTTCAGAAGGCATTGAAAAAACAATCTTTTTGTTTAAGTTATATTTTGCCCATGTCTTTAATTCTACAGAAGTAGCCAATGACTATAATAATCAAGCATTACAACTTTCTCTGGATATCGGATATAAAAAGGGAGAGCTTTCGGCAAAATATAATCGGGCGTATTTATTATTCATTGGGGGACATTTTAACGAATCAATGGATTTGGTCCAAGCCGTTGAAAAGATTGTGGATTATGAAAGTTATCCAGAGATAAGTGCAAACGTACAAACTTTGAAATCGGATATCTATACAGAAAGAGGAGCGTATGATTTGGCGTTGGAAACGGGATTAAAATTGTTGGATGAAGGAGAAAAGTCCAAAAACGAATATGTTCTTATGAGAGGATGGTCTTCCTTATCTCATTATTATTTGAGAAATGAAAATTACTCAAAAGCCTTGAGCCATTGTTTAAAGGGACTGCACTACATTATCAAATTGCGAAAAATTATATATATCTATCCCAAAATAGATGAGATAGCCAGAATGTCGGCAAAATTGAATGATACAAAGACGGCAATGGAAGCATATGCCTTTTATCTGGAAATTGAAAAAAAGATTCCCCCTCCAGGGAGTTATTTTCAGAGTATTGTGTACATGAATATGGCTGACATATATATGGCTAACGAAGAAATTGAAAGGGCACAGGAATATTTATCCCAATCCCTGAATTTGATATATGAAAATATGTATAGATTTAGGATTCCAAGGGCTTTGACACTACAGGCAGAACTGCTTCTTAAAAAAAAGGATACGGTTGGCGCAATTTCAAATTATGAGGAGAGTATTTCAGCTGCTGAGGAGATAAATGCTTTTGATGTTGTAAAGTCCAATAGCGCCATTTTGGCCAATTTATATGACCGAACCAATCAGCCATCCAAGGCATATGAATATCAAGCTTTACATACGTCTATCCAGGACTCTTTATTTACCCGTGAGAAAGAGCAAAAAATAACTATCCTGGAAACCAGGAGGAAAATCAAAGAGATTACCCAAGGGAAAAAGATTTTAGAGCTTGAAAATGAGGTCCATAAAAGAAGGCACAACACCATAACAATCGTCCTTATCTTTTTGTTGCTTATTAGCATTCTTTCCATGTATTCATATCTAATGGTGAGGAAGAAGAATAAAGTACTGTACAACCGAACCATGGAGTCGGCTGAGGTTCGACTAAAAGTTGGCGAACATGAAATTCCTGGTGCAAATGATGTCACAGTTGTTAAAAATACCATGGAGCTGAAATCAAATCTAAGTTTAGATGAAGATGTTAAGGATATTATTTTATCGAAATTGGAAAAGTTTGAAAAAGACAAACTTTTTCTTGATGCAAATTGTAGTTTACGTAATCTTGCAGGACAATTAAAAACTAACCCCAAATACTTGTCACAAGTAATAAACCAGGAGAAAAAGTCTAATTTCAACCACTATATCAATGGACTTAGAATTAACTATTTATTATCTAGATTATTAAAGGAAAAAGACTTTAGAGAGAACAAACTCAGTTACATCGCCGCATCTGTTGGTTATAATAACCTTAATACGTTTAATTCTGCATTTAAGAAAAGACAAGGGATACTTCCTTCCTATTTTATCCGTAGACTTATTCAAGAATTAAAGGAAACCCGGTCTTCCAACGGATAAAATAATATTCAAAAAAAATGTTCATGGATTACAAATACACTATTCGTATGTGTTTGAATACCGAATAGTAATTGAGTTGAACCTAATCGTTAAACAGTACGTATTACTACCAAAAACAGCATCCTCGGTAGAGATGCTGTTTTCTTAAAATTAGCTCAAACTAACAAATATGACCTAAAATACTAACTCAACTTAATAGTATACACCTCTAAAAGAAATGAATTTTGACATAACATTTTACACAAGGTTC
>JAGLKG010000113.1 GCA_023141835.1 Maribacter sp.
TATAGGGTAATATAGTAAAATTGGGCTATATCTTTGTATGTAAAGAACTGATTGGAGTGCCGATTATCCCCAAAATGGGAAACAGAACGAATACAAACAATAGTAGTTTGGTTTTCATGACATTTTGTTTTGATTGATGTGGTTTTGTGCCCAATATTCCAGCAAATTAAAACGTTAATTTTGGGCGCTAGTAATATGGTGAAATTGAATCAAAATGCACTGTTACTTATAGATTAATAGGAGAGAAACTATTCGCCAGAATCCTCTTTTCCTGAAAATGCATAGCTAAGGAAACCTCCAAATACCATAACAAACAATCCAGTTATTAAACTATGGTCTTCAAATATGGACATCGCTGCCGACATAAAATCTTGAAAACGATCATGACCTATGATTATAAAGGTCAGGGCCGTAAGTAAGGCCAGATAGCCAAAGAATTTGATTACCCTAGGGTATTTGGATATTTTGGCAGTGTAAACGAGCAAAATGCCAAAAGCTGACCGAACCAGTATGGCACCCTTATAAAGCGAGGTATCGGTCAAATTATTTCCCATTGCATCGGAAAGGATTTCCGGACTAAAAAGTACTAAGACACCAGAGAATACAAGGATGATACCCAGTACCATGGGGATGAACTTCATGATATTTTATTTTGCTTGTTCATTAATAGTCGATATGCCTTTTTAAGATTTTCCTTGTTCCAATATCCTATTTCATATTGTTTAAAACTCAGGGTATTCCGTTTTTCAATGGAAAGCACATACCGAGGGAATTTTTCGTACATATTTTTTTTAAGGTCCACCAAAAGTTTGGAATATGGTATTTCAAAACTGCCAAGTTTTTGATCATATTTATAAATTGAAAGAAGAACAGTCCCTTCCCGTTCCTCAATCTTGTCTATATAGTATTTTGATTTCTTATGGCAGCTATAAAAGAACAGCAAAAACAATGAGATTAAGATGACTTGAAAAATGAAGGTATGGGAAGGCTTTTGTTCTGCTTGAGATATGATAAGGCCTTCCAGCAAAATGAATAGGACTATGCCGAGATAAAAGCCCGTACCCATGATTAGTCGGCGATAAAAACCCATGTATTTAGCTTTTATTATTTCCACGGTCATTATTTGTACTGCGTCATAGGTGTTTGGTAAAAACCACTTGTATTCTCTGTGGTATTCGTTGTAAATACCCAATCAAGATACTATCAAAGACTAAAATGGGGTATGATCAAGGTCATGACTGTCCGGGAAGCTTTGGGTTTGACCTTGATCTTTTATGAGCTGTTATATCGGGTCATACCTATCATTGGGCTCATTTGCGGTAGTACCAACATTTCGCGGAGAGATCATAGCCTGAGGCCTGGCTATTTAAAATGTAGGGATTGCAATCGTATGGCATTCAGAATCGCTAAAAAAGCAACGCCTACATCGGCAAATACAGCCTGCCACATGGTAGCCATACCTAGAGCACCACCAATCAAAATCATGGCTTTTATGCCCAGTGCCAAGTAGATGTTTTGCCAAATGATCTGTTGTGTCTTTCGCCCGATTTGGATACCGGTGACCAGTTTTGAGGGTTGATCCGTTTGGATGATAATATCTGCCGCTTCTATGGCAACATCACTCCCCAAACCACCCATGGCTATACCTACATCACTGGCTGCCAATACCGGTGCATCATTGATGCCATCGCCTATGAAGGCAACGACCGTTGATTTCTCTTGCTTTATGTCCTCAATTTCGTTGAGTTTATCTTCAGGGAGTAGTCCACCTTTGGCATGGTCTACGCCAAGTTCGCGAGCTACTTTTTGGGTAATGGAATCCTTATCCCCCGATAGCATGGTAAAGCTTCGGATGCCTAATTTTCGTAATTGGTCGATACTGGCTTTGGCGTCTGGTTTTAATTTGTCGGCAATGGTAATATAGCCTGCAAATTGTTGGTCTATGGCCACTAAAACCAAACTTTCTACGATGGCCTCGGTTTGGATCGGCATATCAATATTGAATTGATCTAGTAAGCTTTTATTTCCCGCTAAGATGGTTTTATTTTCAATTTTGCCTTTAAGCCCTTTTCCGGAAATCTCTTCAATATCATAGGCCTCTGGTAATTTGGCGTCTAGGTTATGGTCCAAAATAGCCTTGGCAATGGGGTGTGTCGATTTTGCTTCCAATGCCATGACCAATTGCATAAATGCTGCTTCCGCCATAGGAATCGAAAGTACGATATCCTTTATTTTGAAGACTCCTTGGGTAAGGGTGCCTGTTTTGTCCATCACCACCGTATTTACTTTGGTGAGCAGATCAAGATATTTGGCCCCTTTAAAGAGGATGCCGTTTTTAGAAGCTGCTCCCAAGCCCCCGAAATAGCCTAGGGGAATTGAAATGACCAAGGCACAAGGGCAGGAAATGACCAAAAAGATCAAGGCTTTGTACAACCAATCGTTAAAAATGTATTCATTAACAAAAAAATAGGGGAGCACACATATGGCTATGGCCAAATAGACCACGATGGGAGTATAGACTTTGGCCAAGCGCCGTATCAACAATTCGGTTTTTGATTTGCGTGATGTGGCCTCCTGTACCAATAGCAAAATACGGGCAATAGAACTGTCCTGGAACAGTTTTTCCACCTCGACCTCAATGACACCTCTTAGGTTGATAGAACCCGCCCATATTTTTTCGTCTTGGGCTATTGTCTGGGGTTTACTTTCCCCGGTCAGGGCGGCGGTGTTCAACGAGGCGGTATTGGATATCAATCGTCCATCCAATGGGACTTTTTCGCCTACTTTTACCTGAATGGTCTCTCCTATTTTTACGGCTTCCGGATTTGTGTTTATATAGCTTCCGTCCCGAAAAACGGTGGCCGTTTTTGGTCGTACATCCAACAAGGATTTGATATTGGTTCTGGCCTTTTGTACAGCGGCCCCTTGGAAAAGCTCTCCTACGGCATAGAATAGCATAACCGCTACCGCCTCTGGATATTCACCGATGACAAACGCACCTAGGGTCGCAATGCCCATGAGGAAAAACTCGGTAAAGAGATGGCCTTTTTTAATCGATTTCCAGGCTGCTGTTACAACGGGGTAGGCCACAGGTACATAGGCTAGGATAAACCAAGCCAAGGGCACCCAACCTTTAAAGAACGTGGCTTTAATATAATGTTCTATCAGCAGGCCCATACTCAAGCCAATAAAACTGATTGCGGCTAGAACATAGGGGTTTGTAACAGCTGAATACCGGTGTTCCTGTTTGCTCTGGCAATGGGTAGTTTGTTCGCTATCTATGGCGCAGCAGGCATCACCTTTGGGACTGTTGCTCATCTGAATGATTTTAAGACAAAAGTAGGGCGCATTTTGTGCAACCTAATTGCAATTTGCACAAATGCCCTTAAGGACCAGGTTGGATTGTTTTAAAATAAATTTTGAAGGCAGTTCCAGGTTAGGGATTTGCATACCGCTCATGCAATAGGTTTCCCCACATTTTTCGCAATGAAAGTGAAAATGCTGGTCGGCAAGGATACATTGACAGCTTTCCGAGCACAGCCCATATTTGATAATTCCGCTCCCATCATCAATTTTATGGACAATACCCTTCTCCTCAAAAGTTTTTAGGGTTCTATAGAGCGTGCTTTTATCGGCATGGTCAAAATGGTTTTCCAGATCAAAAAGGGAGCTGGTATGTCCCAATTGGGTAAGATATTGCAATACCAAGATACGCATGGCCGTGGGTCGAACCCCTTTGTTCTGTAGTTTATGTTCTTCGCTCGTGTTCATTTTTATAGGACCTTGACCAGAGTAATATAGTAAAATTGGGTTACATCCTAAATTTAGGAAGGCCAATCGGCGTTGAGTTAAGCACCGTTGTTCCCGTAGCCGTTCGTTTAGCACAGGGCCGGGACTTTTCATAGGCCCATTGTTAACCTTTCATTATTTCGACTTTAGCCTTGTGTTTCCTAAGAAAATATGTTGCAAGCAATTACTTTGGTCATCTAAAAACGCTTCAATTTCTTCAATAAATGCTTCCTCTTGTTGTTGACGATTTATTGTGAGGTGTATAATTATAGCATCTGGATTTGGCTGAAATCCGGTTGTAATGGTCCAAGTTAAAGCATTGGGGCATTCTACCAATGCAAAACGCAGTCCTCCTCGAATCAGGTTTCTAGTTAAAGTGAATTCCCCCCAGATACCTCCAATATCGGCTTCAGTTTTATTTTGATT
>JAGLKG010000114.1 GCA_023141835.1 Maribacter sp.
TTACCCGCCAATTCATAGGAGGTAGCCAAGCAATTCGACGTGGTTGGGAAAGTCTTCGTATGGCCGGGGCATCGGCGCGCCACATGCTGAAAATGGCCGCTGCCGAGGCATGGCAGGTTCCTATTAATGAAATCAATACTTCAAGTGGAATATTGAGCCATGAAGCTTCGGGGAATTCCGCCGGTTATGGCGAATTAGCATCCAAAGCGGCAACATCGGAAGTTCCCGACGAAGTACCACTGAAGGATTTGGATGAGTTCAACATTATCGGTACATCTCGCAAAAATGTGGACGGATTAAAAATAGTTACCGGCAAACCCTTGTTTGGCATGGATACACATCGGGAGGGCATGCTCATTGCCATGATTGTACATCCGCCTGCCTTTGGTTTAAAACTAAAATCCATTGATGATTCTGAGGCCAGGAATATGCAGGGTATCAAGGATATTTTCAAAATCAAGGTATTTAACGATGGTTACATAAAGACATTTTTCGATACCCGTACGTATAACGAGGTGGCGGTCATTGTAGGCGATTCCACTTGGGAGGTGATGCAAGCCAAAAAAGCACTCAAAATTGAATGCGAACCCATAGAAAGCTCAACGGATACCAGGGCCCGATTTGGTAATGCTACATGGGAGCAGCATACCCCAGCCGGTCTGGAAAGTACAGAGGAACATTATGCCAAAATGGAAAAAATGGCTGCAAAGGGCGGGGAAATCCGCCGAAAGGATGGTAATCCTGAAGAAGCCTTTAAAAGGGCGGCAAAAGTTATTGAACGAACCTATACCGCTCCGTTTTTAGCCCATAATTGCATGGAACCGATGAACTTCTTTGCCGATGTGAAAGACGGCAAAGCGGAATTGATTGGCCCACTCCAAAAGCCGGAATTTACGGAACAGACCTTGTCGGCACGAACGGGAATTCCCTTGGAAAACATCGATATTAAAATGACACGTTTGGGTGGTGGCTACGGACGACGCTCCTATGCCCACTGGTTGGTAGAAGCTGCGCTAATTTCAAAAAAGATAGGGGCACCGATCAAATTGATTTATACCCGGGAAGATGATATGACCGATGGTATTTATCGGCCCGCCTATCATGCCAAATTTAGGGCTGGCCTAGATGCTCATAACAACCTAATTGCCTTCCACGTAAAGGCTGGGGGTATCCCTGAAAGTCCGTTGGCCGCCAATCGCTTTCCGGCGGGTGCCGTGGATCATTATCTCGCCGAGGACTGGACTATTGACACCAACCTTACCGTAGGTTCATTTCGAGCGCCCAGATCTAATTTTATGGCGAGTGCGGAGCAATCATTTTTAGACGAGGTAGCCGAGGCCGCCGGGAAAGATCCAATCGCTTTCCGGTTGAATTTACTTGATCGTGCCAGTAAGGAGCCTGTAGGTGAGAAGCATGATTATGAAGCTGAACGCTATGCCAGAGTTCTCAATCTGGTTAAGGAAAAATCCAATTGGGGACACACTGATGCCAATGTACATCGAGGTGTTTCAGCTTATTTTTGCCATAATTCCTACGTGGCACAGGTACTCGATATGGTTATGGAAAATGGCAAGCCTAAGGTGCAGAAAGTCACTTGTGCCCTTGACTGCGGTATCGTAATCAATCCTGATGGGGCGGCAAACATGGCTGAAGGTGGTATTGTTGACGGTATTGGCAATGCTTTGTATGGGGAGTTGACATTTACTGATGGGGAGCCAGAAAAGAACAACTTTGATACCTATCGAATGATCCGTATGAGCGAGGCACCAAAAGAGATCGATGTTCATTTCGTTGAAAACGAAATAAATCCAACAGGGTTAGGAGAGCCTACTTTTCCTCCTATTTTCGCAGCAGTTGCAAATGCACTATATAGAGCAACAGGCAAGCGTCATTATCATCAGCCTTTTATTTCTGACGGATCGTCCCTGGTTGGATAATTCGGTACGCCAAGATTTAATTGGATTTCCTTGAAATGCACTTTTAATTTGAATGATTCCTCTGCTAACTCTTAAGTATTTTTCCATTGATTAGCACAGAGAAATACAACTAGGCACTTTAAGCATAAGAAGCGGGAAGAAGAATCCGTAATACTCCTTTGTCCCCGTAAAACGAATGTTTTTTGGGACAGTATCTAAAATTCGTTAGTATACTTAATTCCACTTTTGTTTATACTTTCAAAATTCCAGAAATCGTTTACCATTCATTAGAGTAGTTTTTTTCCAGATACCCCCCGATATCATCATGAATCCTGAAAAAATCACTCTTTAGATCAATTGCCCTCCCACTAGTATAAAACATAAATAGAATGATTAATACCATGACCTTGCTTTTATCATTTAATCCAATCAACCGATTAGGTATTTAGTCCTGATAGCGATTTATTCTTCTCCAATTTATCAAATTGAAATCTCAACTTTTGCATATCATCACTAACTTTCCGTTCAATGACCTTTGCATAAATCTGGGTGGTGGATATTCTTGAGTGCCCCAACAATTTTGAAACGGTTTCAATGGACATTCCATTACTCAATGTAAACGTTGGCGATATGAAAGGTGAGATTCTTTTTGATGTCACTTAATAATGTAAAGTCGGGATGACAGAAATATTTCCATCATCACAAAATGCTAACTGTCAGATATTAATAGTTGTTTTTTAGAATTGTTAACCGAAATCTAAACTCGGTTTAAAATGGTACATTCAGAAGCAAATTTTATGCGTCTTTTGCACCTTTGAAATTCAGAATAAATCAACGTAAAATAAATTGATTCCAAAATAATTCTTTTTGAATAAAACTAGTGGAATTACACATCCAGACCTACACATATTTATCCCCAAGGTCATACGGATAGGGGTTATTTTGTATCTTCCAACACTATGTCCTACGGACTGGCTTTTCTGGTATGACAAAATCCGGCACTGCTAGCAAATGATTGACATGCCAAATGTAAGAACCATGAAATCGAAACGTACTTCCCTAAAGTTGATTTGGGTCATGACCCTGTGCTGTGTCTCACAAGCGTTATGTCAAATTCCATCAGACTATAACCTCTGGTTGGGTTATGACAAGGTTGAAAATGTCCAAATACTGACTCATTATAAACAGGCCACAACATCCATATATTTCCAAAAAGACAGCGAGATTTTGGAAGCCGCCCAAAAGGAGCTCGAGAAGGGTTTATGTTCGATGCTAAATCAAACTTCCAATTTTACCGATTCCTGGAGTCCTTCTAATTCCGTGGTAATCGCGAAAAAAGCAGATCTTGACAAAGATTTTATGAATGTGCTCAAGGCTGATTTTGACCAAATCGGCAGAGAAGGTTATATCATCAAGTCCATTCAACGCAATGGAAAGGAGATATTAGTGATTACCGCCAATGAGGATATAGGTGTCTTGTACGGTGTTTTTAGGTTACTTCATCTGATACAGACACAGCAAAAACTCAACGATTTTGAGATTGTGGATTCCCCTAAGATAGATTTGCGCATGCTCAACCATTGGGATAATCTGGATCGTACAGTAGAACGTGGCTATGCTGGTTTTTCACTATGGAACTGGCAAAAACTACCTGAATTTATAGACCAACGGTATATAGACTACGCAAGGGCCAATGCCTCCATTGGTATCAATGGCACGGTATTAACAAACGTAAACGCCAATGCACTGGTGCTTACGCCTATGTATTTAGAAAAAGTGGAAGCCTTGGCCAAGGTCTTTAGGCCTTATGGTATAAAAGTGTATTTGACCGCGCGATTTTCTGCACCCATGGAAATCGGAGGTTTGGCCACAGCAGATCCGTTGGATACTAATGTGAAAAACTGGTGGAACGATAAAGTGAAAGAGATTTATGCCTGCATACCCGACTTTGGCGGCTTTTTGGTCAAGGCCAATTCAGAAGGGCAACCAGGTCCACAGAATTATGGAAGAAACCATGTCGATGGGGCTAATCTGTTGGCTTCTGCCCTACAACCGCATGGGGGAATTGTAATTTGGAGGGCGTTTGTTTATTCCGAACACGATGCTACCGATCGGGCCAAACAGGCCTATTCCGAATTTGTCCCCTTTGATGGAAAATTTATGGACAATGTGTTGATCCAATCCAAGAACGGGGCCATCGACTTCCAACCAAGGGAACCTTTCCACCCCATGTTCGGGGCCATGCCCAAAACGCCCCTGATGATGGAATTTCAGATAACACAGGAATATTTGGGGTTCAGCACCCACTTGGTCTTTCTGCCGAAACTTTTTGAAGAAGTGCTCGATGCGGATACGTTTCGAAAAGGGAAAGGTTCAACGGTTGCAAAAGTGATTGATGGTTCGCTCGATAACAAAAAAATTACCGGTATATCAGGTGTGGCTAATATAGGTACTGACC
>JAGLKG010000115.1 GCA_023141835.1 Maribacter sp.
GGGTAACTTCCTGAAAACACTCCAACAATTAGGATAACTAAGAATAATGCTATTAAAATAAACGCAATTCCAACATTGTTAAAAGAGTTTTGTATTTCCAGAAGTTCATTAAAATAGGAAGAAAATAATTTTACAATTGTTATAGCAACCAGGAGAGCAATAAGGCTGAGGAGCACAGATTCAAACAGGAATTGCCAGATGAGTTGCTTTCTGGAAGCTCCGTTTACTTTACGCATTCCAACTTCCATGGCCCTTGTTCCCGACTGAGATATTGACAAGGTTATAAAGTTGATGCAGGCAAGAAAAATAATTAAAAAGGCTATAGCCGCATAGATTTTAATCTGTGTTATTTTTCCTTTTTTTATCAGGTGTGAATCAGAATATTGACCATCCAAATGTATGTCTTTAAGTGCTTGAAGCCTCAAGTTCCAGTACCCACCCGATTTCTTCCAATCTTCATAGGACATTGAAAACCTGGCTTCAATGCCTGATGTAAAATAGTTCTTCACCAGCTCAGGGAACATTTTTTCTAAATTTTCGGTAGGATAATCCTCGGTAAGTGTAAGATATGTTAGCGTCCATGAATTTGCAAATTTCCACCTAGTCCACGGGTTTTCCCCAATGGGAATCATATATTTAAACTCAAAATGTGAATTATCAGGCATCTTTTTGGCAATTCCGGTAATTTTATAATTTTGCCCTTTTTCATCCAATACTCTTTTTATGCTAATTATGCTACCCATTGGATTTTCATCACCAAAATATTTCCTGGCTTCCTCTTCAGTAATAATAATAGAAGAAGGATCTTCCAGTGCTGTTTCAGTATCGCCCTGAACCAATTCAATATCGAAAATCTTAAAAATGTCATTGTCAGCTTGTACCAAATTTTCACCTTTTCGACTCTCAATAAACTTTTTACCATTAATTGTTATTTCAATATCCTGTTGGGTAGACCTGTAATAATTTAATCGTGAAACATGGTTAATCTCAGGAAATGTTTCCTTTAGAACAGCAGCTAATTCATAGCAGGTACCTCCCCTCTTCGTTTCCTTATCAATAATTCGAAAGTCCTGTACAACTCTATAAATCTGGTCTTTTTTATCATGAAAACGATCAAAACTAAGTTCAAACCAACAATAGGACAGCAACAAAATAGCAACTGCTATGCCAATACTTAGTCCTGCAACATTGATGATGGTATAGAACTTATTTCTTACTAAATTTCTAAATGCTGTTTTTAAATAGTGTATTATCATCGTACTGGTTATTTATTATTAATTGTACGTGTATTACTTCGGGGTAAAACCTGTTATCAATGTGAGCTCCTAAAAAAATACGATAGATTCATTTTTCATAATTTCACGGATACATGGTTGCTTCCCTTGTGGGAGACTTCCAAAGGAGAATAGGAGATTAGACCAATTCAGCATCCTTAATTTTTTCTGTAACAATTTTACCATCAAATAAGTTGATGATTCTATGGGCATAATTTGCATCCCTGTCCGAGTGTGTCACCATAATAATGGTTGTCCCTTCCCTATTCAATTCCGTCAATAAGTTCATGACTTCTTTTCCATTTTTAGAATCCAGGTTCCCCGTTGGTTCATCGGCCAATATCAATTTTGGATTGGCAATCACTGCACGGGCAATAGCCACACGTTGTTGCTGACCTCCTGATAATTGCTGGGGAAAATGCTTTGTTCTATGTCCGATTTTCATTCGTTCCAACACTTCCTTTACCAGCTGTTTTCTTTTAGCCGTTTTAATTTTCAGGTACACCAAAGGCAATTCCACGTTTTCAAAAACCGTTAAATTGTCAATTAAGTTGAAACTTTGAAATACAAAACCAATATTTCCTTTGCGCTGTTGGGTTCGTTTACTCTCTTTTAATCTACCCACTTCCATACCATCAAAATGAAAGGTACCTTCAGTAGGATTGTCCAATAAGCCGACAATATTCAACAAGGTAGATTTCCCACAGCCTGATGGCCCCATAATAGCTACAAATTCGCCCTTTTTGACATGTAAATTCACATTTGCCAATGCTTTAGTCTGTATCTCTTCTGTCCTAAAGATTTTCGATAAATTGTCCGTTTTAATCATATTACATTTTTTATTAATTATACATTTTTATAATGGCTGAAACAGAAGTAAGTGATTGATTCACAAACTCCTAATTCCCTACTTTTTATCTTTTTCACGATATTGTTAATTCACAGATTTACTGTGACTGTTTTTTTCTTATTCCTTATTTTAAGCTGAGCTTGTCACTATCTCCAAAAGTATCATAACTCGATATGATTACTTTTTCACCCGGTTCCAATCCATCCAGAACCTCGTAGAACTTCGGGTTTTGTCTCCCGATACTCACCTCCCTTTTAATAGCAAAATCTCCTGAGGCATCTACAACATAGACCCACTGACCCGCAGTGCTTTGAAAAAATGAACCTCTTGGTATCAGCAAGGCATCCATTGGTGCTCCCAACTGAAGTTTTATATAATAACTCTGGCCTGTTCTGATATTCGGTGGTTTTTGTGCAGAAAAAATAAGATCAATCTTAAATTTACCTTCCCGTACTTCGGGGTATACTTTTTTCAATTGTACATTGAACAGTTTTCCATTTCGTTCAATAGACCCTGTAAGGCCTCTGCTTACCCGATCGATGTAATGTTCATCTATTTCAGACTGAATCTTATAATCAGTCAGTACATTGATCTGGCCAATACGTTGTCCCTGGCCAAATCGCTGGCCAATTTCGGCATTTAACATCCCTAATTGACCATCAACAGGAGCTTTTAAATTCAAATGTTCAATCCGTTCATACACCAGTTCCAGGGTTTTTTTCATTCGCCTCAAATCACTATCCAGATCTTTGATGCCGGTAACATGTAACAAAGAATCCTGCAACGTTTTAAATTTAATAACTTCGTATCTCTTTTGTGATAATTCAAAGTCCTCCTTACTGTCCAGATACTCCTCTTTTGCCACCAGGCCATCGTTGTATAAAGATGAATATTGTGCGTGTTTTCTTTTGGCTTTAATCAAGCGATACTCAGCCTCCAAACGGTCTTTTTGTCCCAGAATCCGCTGGGATTCAAAATTGATCTTGGTTTCTCTTAAATTGTTTTGTTTGATGGCCAGGTTGTTTTCGCTGGTAAGGATCTGTTCATAGAGGGAACGATTTTCTAATTTCAGGATGACATCTCCCTTTTTTACTTCACTACCTTCCTGGATGAATAATTCAGAGACTCTACCGCCTTCATAAGCATCCAAATACACTGTTGAGATCGGTTTTACCACCCCGTTTATACTGATATAATCGTTGAATTTATCCTGAACAACTTCAGAAATGATAATTTGTTCCTTATCAACATTGTAGGTGGACACCGATTTTCCAAAAATCATATTAAATGTAAAATAAAGGAATAGGATCGCAATCACAGCTATTAAAATATGCTTTGGCCGAATTCCCTTTTTCTTTTCAATAATACTATCCATGCTTCCTTTATATTTAAATTAATTCACCTGAAACACAGGGTTTCCATTGTAAAAATCAATTGTTTTCTGTTGAATCTTCAATTGAATAGCTACTCTTACCTGTTCAATTTTAGTCATGGTCCAAACATTTTTTACCTGTTGCAAATCATAAATATTGATCAGCCCTTTTTCATATTTTTTCTTTGCAATTGTATAGGCCATTTCTTTTGCTTCCAAATTATGTCCATTTGCCTCTTTCTCAGCAATTAATGCTTCTCTTTTCTGGAGTGCTGTCTGGATTTCTTTGTACAGATTTAATTTTTGCTGTTGGAGCTGGTTGACGCTTTCTGAAACTTTAATTTTCGCCAGTTTTACCCTGGATCGGTTCGCCCACTTGTTGCTGATAGGAATGCTCAGCGAAAAATTGATATACTTAGTTGCATTTTCCTTCAATTGATCTTTAAATCCAATGATATTTCCCAAAGGATCTACCCTGGTTTCATAATATCCTGTTCCATACCCTGAGCTCAAAGAAACAGATGGATATAATGAACCACGGGTCATAGACAGACTTTTTTCTGCTGCTCTCAATTTAAATTCCTGTTGTTTTATTAAGGGGTAAAACCGAATGGCTTTGTTAAATGTATCCTCAATATTCTGCTGAAGAATGGCATTTTGTTTTTGACCTTCATCCAGCATCGATAAAATTTCAATGCTTTTTTCATCCAGGTTCATTTCCTGCAATAATATCAGCTGTGCAGACTCCATATTAGACATGGCTTTGATAACACTGACCTGTTCACTGGCCATTGTTGATTTAATTTCCAATAAATCTGAAGTAGCACTTAAGCCCAATTCCACTTTTTTCGAGATCATTTTATAATTTAACAAGGTCAGTTCCTGTTGTTCTTTTGCTATTTCCAGCAAGCCCTTTCTAAACAACACAAAATGATAGGCGTCCATCACCGAAAAAGCTAATTGATATTTTGCATTTAATGTAGCTTCCTTACTGGCCTGAAATAAAAATTTGTTATAGGAAATTGTATTCCATTTTCTAAAGCCGTTAAAAATATCCAGGGTAGATCCCAGGTAATACCTGTTTGAAAAGGATTGAGTGTTTATATAATTATTGGTATTGACGTCAATATACCTTCCAAAATTAATACTATAACCTGTAGAGGCGTTTATCCTTGGTAAAAATTCTCTTTTTGACTGGGTGAAATATTCTTTTGACTTCTCGGTAGCCAACTGTTTTCTTTTCTGAATTAAATTATGCTCCAGTGCATATTCAATACATTCGTTTAGCGACCAGGATTTCTGAGACCATACAGAGAAGTTAACGGAAATCAGTAATACTAAAAAATTCAGTTTGGCACTTTTCATACAATTTACATCAAGATAATTGTAATAAGCAACACCAATGCCATGCCAAAACCGGCTAGCTTTGATAAACAGATAGTTAGGTGATAATTATCCAAAAAAAGTAGATGAAAAATGTATGATTTTTTTACAAAATGTGTAAAAATATTTGACACTTTAGTTTGACGTATAAGTCAAATTTGTAGCTTTGAAAGTATTCAGTGAATAAACTTAAAATGTTACAAGGAAAAATTCTTATTGTAGATGATAACAAAGGTGTTTTAAGTGCCCTGGATTTTTTACTCCGGCAGGAATACCACAAAATTACCACAATTTCCAATCCGAACAGCATCACTTCTATAATTGATATAATGACATACGATGTCCTCCTTCTGGACATGAATTTTTCAGCCGGGGTCAATACCGGAAATGAAGGATTTTATTGGTTGCGGCGCTTAAAGGAACTGGCACCTGATTGCCCGGTTATTATGATGACAGCATTTGGCGGGGTGGAACTTGCCGTAAAAGCGTTAAAAGAAGGTGCTATTGATTTTATTTTAAAACCATGGGACAACGAAAAATTACTGGGTACCGTTCATGCAGCCTACCAATTGGGAAAGTCACGTCGAGAGGTCAGTAATTTAAAACAAAGTGAAAAAAATTTAAAAAATTTTATCAACCAGTCCAAAAACGAAATCATTGGACAGTCCGATGTGTTAAAAAGTGCACTAAGAATTACGAGAAAAGTTGCAGTTACAGATGCCAATGTACTCATAACTGGTGAAAATGGGACAGGTAAAGAACTTATAGCCAAAGAAATTCACAATTGGTCAGGCCGAAAGGAAGAAGTATTGGCCAATGTTGATTTGGGAGCCATTCCTGAAACGCTTTTTGAAAGTGAACTTTTCGGTCATG
>JAGLKG010000116.1 GCA_023141835.1 Maribacter sp.
TGAAAGGCGACAAGCCTACCAAAAAACATGTACATACGGTAGTTCGTACTCCAAATGGCAATGACTATGGCAAAGACCTACTTAGGCAACATTTAGAGAAACACAGTCATTAGCAAAGTTAAAATCATATTTATTCTGTATTTTATATTCTCTTAAACGCTATCGTAGTATGTGTTATGATATAAAAGCGAGCTTAGAGGCGCAATTAAAAAGGGCCAAAAGATCCGGGGACCAACAAGCAATAGAGGAGATACGAATAAAATTAATCCCTTTGACTGATCTACCATTGCATCATGCCTCTGGTTTTAGTCATCCAAAAATGTTGATCTATACGGATCGTTCACCAGAATATCCCGAAATTTCGACTTGGGGATTAGTACCACATTGGGTAAAGGACAGGGTACAATTGAAGAAGTTTTGGAACAACACCCTCAATGCACGTGGTGAGACCATTTTCGAAAAGCCCTCATTTAGGGCCTCCGCCAAAAATAAACGGTGCATTGTTTATGTAGATGGTTTTTATGAACACCATTATTTAAAAGGCAAAACCTACCCCTATTATATTCATGCCAAAAACAATGATTCAATGGCTCTGGCAGGACTTTATAACGAATGGGTTGACCAAGAAACCGGAGAGATCTTGAATACATTTTCCATTGTTACCACCGATGGCAATCAATTACTCACCAAAATCCATAACAACCCCAAATTGGCTGGGGCCCGTATGCCACTAATATTGCCCCAGGAACTTGAAAATGAATGGCTTGAACCTATAGAAGGCCAGCTCGATACTCAAAAAATAAAAGACTTGATACAATCCTACCCCGATGGGGAATTGGATGCCCATACTGTTAACAAGCTACGAGGAAAAGAATATCGTGGAAATATTCCCGAAATTTCAGAGGCCTATGAATATCCAGAATTGTCATAAGAAAATGAGCTAGGATAGTTTGCTTACAAAGCGCTAAAAAAGTTACTTTTAAGCAACAATAAACCACTATGAATAAAACACTAGCTTTTTTAAAGTCCCAAATCGGAAAAGATTCTTCAGCATCACCATCCCCCCTAATGCGCTGGCTCAACCCATCCCTTCGTGATGTCGAAGAAGGGAAATTGGAATATAGTTATGTAGTACGGGAAGAAATGACCAACCCCATGGGAATCATCCATGGTGGGGCCACTGCCGCTATTATTGACGACGCCATTGGCGCCGCGGTTTTCTCATTGGGCAATACCCACATCTACACTACCATTAATTTGGTCATTGATTATTTTGGAAGGGCCAATGTAGGAGAAACTATTTATGCAAAGACCAAAATAGTCAAAAAGGGTAAGCAGATCATCAATGGCGAATGTGAGGTCTGGAATGCGGACAAATCACGCATGATAGCCAAGGGGCAATCGAATCTTATACAAACCAATATCAAAATTTAAATCCTTATTTTTTATCTTCCTTTAAGGATTGCCCGTCTTGGTTCATAGTCAAATAGTTATTTCAGGTTTTGGGCAGAAATTATAAGGCTACCAGCCCACAGGGTTACAAAAAGAAATAAGCGGTTGATTTATTGGCAAATACAAGACCCTAAAAATCAAAAAAATCGGTAACTTTCATTGACATAAAAAAATCAACCATGATCCGAAACATTTTTACGATCTTATTTGCCTTAATCACTTATGGTATAGCCGCACAAACATCTATAACCGGCTTTACCCCTGAGAATTCAAAAAAACAACAACAGCTAGAATCTGCATTTGAGGCCAAACTAAATACCAAGAACCTTGACCAATGGATGAAGCGAATGTCTGCCGAACCGCATTGGGTAGGAACGGAATTTGGTCGTAAGAATGCCGAATGGATACAAAAGCAGTTTAAATCTTGGGGGTACGACGCCAAAATTGAAACCTATCATGTACTGTTCCCCTATCCCAAAGTGCGATTGGTTGAACTTACCGCTCCCACAACCTATACTGCCAAACTGACTGCAGTAGCTGTCGAAGGTGATATATATACCGCCCAAGGTGATGCGCTTTTACCGAGTTACAATGCTTTTTCTACTGATGGTGATGTGGAGGCGGAATTGGTTTTCGTGAATTACGGCATACCCCAGGATTATGAGGCATTGGAAAAACTGGGAATTAGCGTAAAGGGTAAAATTGTCATTGCAAAATACGCCGGTTCTTGGCGGGGCATCAAGCCAAAGCTGGCCGCTGAGAAAGGTGCAATAGGTTGTATCATATATTCCGACCCACAGGATGACGGTTATGTTCGGGGCGATGTATACCCTAAAGGAGCCTTTAAAAATAAAACCGGGGTGCAACGGGGTTCTGTTATGGATATGCCCACCTATCCTGGGGATGTCTTAACACCTGGTTATGGCGCAACCAAGGATGCCAAACGATTGGATCGAAAAGATGCACCTACCATTACTAAAATCCCGGTATTACCAATTTCGTATGAGGATGCACAGCCTTTGCTTGCCGCCCTTGATGGTACTGTTGCACCAAAATCCTGGAAAGGCGGATTGCCCATTACCTATCATATTGGTCCGGGTCCGGCCAAAGTGCATTTAAAATTGGAGTTCGATTGGCAATTGAAACCGGCCCATAATGTAATTGCCACTCTCAAAGGGACCGAATATCCCGATCAGTGGGTGATGCGCGGCAATCATCATGATGCATGGGTACATGGTGCCAATGACCCGATAAGCGGTATGGTAGCCTTAATGGAAGAGGCCCGTGCAATCGGCGAATTGGCCAAGAAAGGCAACAAACCCAAGCGAACTTTGGTCTATTGTGCCTGGGATGCCGAGGAACCTGGTTTGATCGGCTCAACAGAATGGGTCGAGGATCATAAAAAAGAACTGCAACAAAAAGTGGTCGCCTACATAAACACCGATGCCAACGGTCGTGGGTTTTTAGGGGCAGGAGGATCACATACCCTCCAAGCCATGGTCGGGGAAGTTGCGAGTGCGGTCAAAGACCCTCAAAGAGGTGTCTCTATAAAAGAGAGAAGAAGTGCGGCTAACTTGGTGAACGGTGGTACCGAAGAATTTAGTTTATATGCCCTGGGTTCAGGGTCCGATTATACACCTTTTATTCAGCATGCTGGTATTGCCGCCCTCAACTTAGGTTTTGGAGGTGAGAATGCCGGGGGGGAATATCATACCATTTACGACACCTATCCCCACTATAAGCGATTCAAAGATCCAGGATTCGCATACGGAATCGCATTAGCGAACACGGCAGGGAGAATTACCCTACGTCTGGCCAATGCCGATGTGTTGCCCTTTGAATTCAAACAATGGCATAACACAGTTTCTACTTACCTCAATGAGGTTATGACCTCATGTACCGATATGCGTAAGGAGGTTGAGAAGCACAACAGTATGGTGGATAAAAATGTCTTTGAACTGGCAGCAGATCCTAAAAAACCATTCAAAAAGCCCATCAAAAAAGAAAGTGTCCCCTATTTGGATTTTGCTCCTTTGCAGAATGCTTTGACCACATTGGAATCGAACATACAGGAATTTTCCAAATTGAATATTACTACATTGTCCAAAGAAGATCGAAATTCCTTAAATAAAAAATTGATGTTTGCCGAGCACGTACTCACTTCCGAATCAGGATTGCCTAGAAGGTCATGGTACAAACATCAAATATATGCGCCTGGATTTTATACGGGTTATGGTGTAAAAACGTTACCTGGGGTACGCGAGGCCATAGAACAAAAAAATTGGAAGGAAGCTCAGGAACAAATCATAAAACTTGCAGCTACCCTTAACGATTTTAGCAAGCACATCCAAAAAATGACAGCAATACATTAAATAATAATAGTATGGAATCGGACTTTAAAAAAATTTTTACCGGAGATTTATTAGTGGCGAACCGAATCGTCAGCAAATTACACGAAATTGGCATCGAGGCTATTGCCAAAGATGAAGCCAAATCGGCCCGATTGGCAGGTTTTGCCTCTTCTATGTTGGGGCAAGTCGATATTTTTGTCAATGTCGATGAAGTGGAAAGGGCCACTATCGTAGTTGATTCGATTACCCAGAGTTCAATAGAATGATTTTGAATACAAAAAATATTGATAGTATAGTCAGTAAAAGAAAGTGGTTCAAATGAAAGACGTTGTGCTAAAATCAAGGATAAGAAGGCATTCTTTATTGATTTTTTATATCCTGTCCATAGTGGCTGTCACAGATGTGCATGCCCAATTCAAAGACTATAAAATAAAGCGATTGACTTTAGAAGATGGGCTTTCGCAGGTAACCATACAGGATATACTACAGGATAGCTCAGGTTTTGTGTGGATCGCCACCCAGGACGGGTTAAATAGATTTGATGGTGAAAAATTCAAGATCTTTAAATACAGTTCAACGGACAGCACCACAATTTCCTCCAATCAGTTGGAAAAACTATTGGAGGACAAGTCTGGTAAAATTTGGATAGGGAGCATAGGAAAAGGACTCAATTACTACGATCCTGATAAAGAAATTTTCCATAGGATCAAATTAGAACATTCAAATAGTACTAATGAGATTATTTCTGCACTTCAAACCGATGGGGACGGTGCTATTTGGGCCACGTCTCGAATATCGGGCCTGCACAAGTTAACACCCAAAGACAATGGTATTTTTACACAAAAAAACTATTTTAAAAACCATTCCCTTGGAGCACTTAAGATTATAAATTCAAATTCATTTTGGGTAGGTGGATATAATGGGGATGTATACCATTACAATCCCGAAAAAGATGCTGGAATAGAGCCATTACCGACCTTAAAACTGGGCAGTCGCATATGGGCATTTCATGATTTAGGACAGCTATTGTTAATCGGAACTACCAATGGGTTATTTTCATATAACCCTAAAAGCAATGAACTAGACAAAATTGAGCTCGAAAAACAAGGCAACCACCCTACCAAACATGTTACTTCATTTTTAAAGTATGAAGATGATACTATTTGGATAGGTACAGGCAGTGGACTATTCCTTTATAATTGGAAGGAAAGGACGGTAGCAAACAAAATCAAATACTCGGAGACTTCGGCCAACGGTTTAAGCAACAATACTGTACATTCCTTACACAGGCTTTCGTTGGACCAAATATTGGTCGGAACAGCCAACGCCCTAAATTTAGTAGACTTATCGGAACCTCATTTTAAAAACATCTCTAAAAATCAATTGGGTAAACACCTGTTGAACGATAATGTTATCTTTTCCATTTTTAAGGATGGAAATGATTTATGGATCGGCACTTCGGATGGTGGATTAAATCTGATTAGGGATACTAAAACATACCATTTTCGTGAAGATCAAAATAAGGCTTCTTCAATTTCCGGAAATGTGGTCAGGGCCATTGTCAAGGATGCCCAAAACCAAAGGTTATGGTTGGCCACAACCCGCGGATTGAGCCTAATTGACCTTAAGACCTTTGATCCTGAGCATCCAAAATTTATCGTTTTTCACCATAATCCAGAAAATCCCAATTCTATTAATGATGATTTTTTGAAGGATTTGGTCTTGGATAAAAATAACAACCTATGGGGGGCAACCTATGGGAAAGGTCTTTTTAGATTGCAAATGTCCGATGGCAAAAGTGTACAAATCGTTCGATATGCCAATGATAGGACGAATGCCAATACACTGATTAACGATTTTGTCCATTGCATTGACATAGACAAAAACAATGATATTTGGGCAGGTACCGAAGGTGGGTTAAGTCACATTCGCTTTGACAATGGAAACTACAACGGTCCTATTTTCAATAATTTTATCGAAGCTGTAGATACACCCAAATCACTATCCAATAATTCCATTTATGACCTTCTTTTTGATTCCGATGAACAATTGTGGATAGCAACGAACAATGGCCTAAATAAGTTTTTGGGCAACAATGAATTTGAATCTTGGACAGAGCAAAAACAATTTACAAATGCTGTGGTTTACAGCATTCAGAATGATATCAAGAACAGTCTATGGCTAGGCACCAATGAAGGAATGGTGAAATTTGATTCAAAAAATGAGAGTTTTACACAGTATTTGGCACAAGACGGCATTCAAAGTAATGAATTCGACATCCATGCCAAATTTCGTGACTCTGAAGGGCAAATTTATTTGGGTGGTATTGGTGGCGTTACCTATTTTCTACCAGAAGATTTGGAAAAAATCGATGAGCCCCAACCCTTATACTTTTCTAAACTACAGGTAAAGGACAAAGAGGTCAAAGTGCATGGAACAGCGAATTATCTTCTTGGAGAATCTCTTCAAAAAACAGCAGAATTAGAATTCAAACACGACCAATTTCCTTTTTTTTTACAGTTTTCGTCGGTTGATTACAGAATACATAAAGATGTCACATATGCCTATAAACTGTTGCCCACAGATACCGAATGGAATGTCTTGAAAGATCCCGAAATCCAGTTTTTGAATCTTCCAGCAGGAGATTACACTTTGCAGGTAAATGGTTTCTCAAGGGGAAAGGAATGGAATCAACCTCCATTGGAAATGGATTTGGAAATACTTCCCCCTTGGTGGGACACTTGGTGGTCCTATCTTATTTATTTAGTGATTGCCGTAGCTTTTGCCGATCGGTTTTATCGTTTTCAACTTTCAAGAAAATTGGCGGTTGCCGAAAGTATACGACTCAAAGAGGTCAGTGAATTAAAAAGTAGTTTGTATACCAATATAACCCATGAATTTAGGACTCCACTTACCATAATTCTCGGGATGACCAAAAATTTAAAAAATGAACTTAAAAACAAGATTTCGATCTCCGATAAAAATTCATTGACCATGATCGAACGCAACGGTGAAAACTTGTTGGAGATGGTCAATGAAATGCTGGATTTGGCCAAACTGGAAAACCAATCCATGGATATAGCGTGGATACAATCAGATATTATTCCACTTATAAAGTACTTGGTCGAGAGTTTTCATTCCTTGGCAGCCACAAAAAATATTGCTTTGACCGTTTATAATGAAGAAGATTTAGTGCTTATGGATTTCGATTCCCATAAAATATCTTCCATTATCTCCAATCTTCTTTCCAATGCCCTAAAATTTACTCCTGAAAAAGGTAAGATTATAGTACACACCCATGTTATACAAATGGGTGAGTCCACCGCCCTTGAAGTTAAAATAAAAGATTCGGGAAGCGGAATTGCACCCGAAGACCAGGTGAATATTTTCAATAGATTTTATCAAGTCATTAGCGAAGGCCATAAAAATACCGGAGGTACAGGTATAGGGCTTGCCCTTTGCAAAGATTTAATCGAATTATTAGGAGGTTCTATAAAGGTCAAAAGTTCGCTCGGGCGGGGCACTGAGTTTTGCTTTCAGTTGCCTATACATACTACTGCCCAACGCGACCCCAAGCAAATGGCCCCCAAAACGGAGAAAGTATCAACTTCAGAACCAATATTAGAAGTTACAGAAAATGGACAATCCACAGAATTACCATTGGCCCTATTGATCGAGGACAACCACGATGTGGCCCACTACCTCAAAAGCTGCCTAAAAAATAAGTATGAAACCATACATGCCTCAGATGGTCAAATAGGTATTGAAACGGCCTTGGATAGAATGCCAGACATTATTATTTGTGATGTAATGATGCCCAGAAAAGATGGTTATGAGGTGTGCAAGACCTTGAAGAATGATTCGAGAACAGATCATATTCCCATTATCATGTTGACTGCGAAGGTAACCACCCAAGACCGTATTAAAGGATTATCACAGGGAGCAGATGCCTATTTAACCAAGCCATTTGAAAAAGCAGAACTTTTTACCAGAATTGAAAAACTCATTTTACTACGAAAGAAATTAATCGGTAAACTTGAAAAAAACAGTTTTTCCTCCATATTAAAAGATAAGGTATCGGATCCACAGACTAAATTTATTCAAGAAGTAGTACAGGTTATTCTTGATAATTTAGACAACACTACTTTTGGCTCTGTGCATTTGGCCATGGAACTTCATTTAAGCGAATCACAAATTTATAGAAAGCTCAAGGCAATAACTGAGAAATCCACTGCTGTTTTCATTCGCTCGGTACGGCTACAAAAAGCAAAAGAATTGATACAGGGTACGAATAATACCATGTCCGAAATTGCCTATGAAGTTGGCTTTAACGATCCCTCTTGGTTCAGTAGATCATTTAAGGAAGAATTTGGATACCCTCCTAGTGAAGTGACTAAATAACTGATAAACCACATAAGCCTACTTTCCACATATTGGATGCAAGAATAGCCCAAGCCATTCTTAAGCCATTCACGAATACTCCATAGTATTGAACAAATAGTATAAGCTCTTTGTGAGCTCCATCCTAATAGTACATGAAATTTTTATCTAGGACGGGTTCCCTTGTAAAAATCAATCAGTCAATCGATGAATTAAACCCATTTGGACTTTTCAGCAAAACATTTGAGCTTCTGAGCCATAGGAAAGATACGAGAGCTTTCTAGCTTTGTTTGAAAGATAAATTACAGGGAATGAGAGATTTAGAGACTGTTTTGAAT
>JAGLKG010000117.1 GCA_023141835.1 Maribacter sp.
AATCCTATCTGTATTGTTATTCAGAAAACAAGATAAATGATGATATTAAAAAAAACCTTAACTTATATACCCCTAATTGCATATGACACTTTCAGAAATACTGCTAGAGAATGCAAGAATAGTGAAAATGATTCTTTTAATGTAGTATTATATTGTGGTACCTGACCCAACTCGATTAATGCATAATTATTATAACCTAAATGGATAACGAAACTAAGTATTTGATTAGAAAATTAGTGCGCCAAATCGCCATATGTTGTGGCCTGATGGTATTGACAATTGTATTAACCCTACATTTTCATTTTGATGCTTTTTCGAAAGATCCAATACCATGGGAAGAAATAACACTTGAGCTTATAGAATCAAAATATGATATTTCATTACTCGACAATTCCAAGGAAAGTATAGCGATAAAATTTGGACATGACCTTTTTATAAACACACCTAAATTTATTGGTCCCGAAAATGGTGATCCAAATATGGTTTTTGCGGGAAACAGGTTGTCTTGTAACAATTGTCATTTACAAGCCGGTACTAAACCTTTTTCCGGGTCATTGATTGGAATAATAAATAGGTTTCCACAGTTCCGTGGCAGAGAAAATAAAATAGGTACGATAGAAGAACGAATCAATGGTTGTATGGAACGGAGTATGAACGGTAGAACAATGCCCACTGATGGAAAGGAAATGCAAGCATTTGTTCAATACTTGACTTGGTTAAGTCGGTTTGCACCTGAAGACGGAAAAATATTTGGACAGGGTTTCGTCAAAGTCGAAATTCCTGAAAGAGCAGTAAATCTTGAACATGGTAAAGAGGTATACACTGCTACATGTAACGTATGTCATGGTATTGATGGGCAAGGCATTAAATCTGCAGATAATTATACCTATCTATATCCTCCGTTATGGGGCGATGATTCTTTCAATAATGGAGCTGGCATGACCCGAGTTATCACAGCGGCCCGATTTATCAAGGGCAATATGCCATTTGGAATTACCTATGATGAGCCTCGACTCTCAGATGAAGAAGCTTACGATGTCGCCGGTTATATTAATCAACAAAAACGCCCCTTGAAAACCAATCCAGAGAAGGATTTTCCGGATATAAAGAAAAAACCTGTATCAACGCCCTACCCACCTTATGCAGATTCCTTTTCAATAGACCAACACCAATTAGGCCCCTTTCAGCCCATTATGGCTTTTTACAAACAAGAGTATAACATCGTTAAAACTAAATAAATCAATGATCATGAAAACAAACAACAACAATTCTAGACGACAATTTATTGGAGCCCTTGCCTTGGGTGCAACTGCCAGTACTATTTCAGTTCTGACAAATCCCGTTTATGGCAAATCAAAATTTGAAGACCCAGTACACATGAACGATGCTGACGAATGGTTCAAAAAAGTTAAAGGATCACACCGTATCGTTTATGACGGATCAACTCCCCATGGTGGATTCCCTATCATTTGGAACTGGGCATTTTACTTGACCAATAATGGAACGGGCACGGCTGATAGCGACATGACAGCAATGACCGTATTAAGACATAGTGCTTTGGGCTTAGCATTGGAAGACCGTGTTTGGAAAAAGTATAATCTGGGTGCCGTTTTTGGAGTCAATGACAATGCTACAGGAGAACCTTCACTTAGAAATCCGTATTATGACCCACAGGAAGGTGATTTTCCTTTACCAGGTGTAGATGGTATAAAACGCCTACAAGAAAGAGGTGCCATGTTCTGTGCATGCGACTTGGCGACCCAGGTATATAGCAATGCCGTTGCTACAAAAATGGAATTAGACCCAAAGGCAGTCTATGAAGATTGGATCAGTGGGGTTCTTCCAGGAATACAATTGGTACCTTCCGGTGTATGGGCACTAGGACGAGCGCAAGAAAATGGCTGCGGATACATCTTTGCAGGTGAATAAGTATTTAGAAAAATCCATAAATAATTATGATATGAAAACGTTAGTAAATTTAGTACTACTGTGCTTATTCAGCACAATGGTCCTAGCTCAGGAAAAACCTATAAAAATTGTATTTGATGTAACCAGTAACGATGCCAAGGTTCACGAATCGGCCATGAGACATATGAATTTTATGGCCAAGTCCTATCCAGATTCCAAGTTCGAGATGGTCATGTATAGTGGCGCTTATGGAATGGCCGTGAAAGGAGAATCATCGGTTTCAGAAGATATGGAAGCCCTTGCAAAGAACAAGAATGTAGATTTTGTGGTTTGCCAGGCCTCCTTGAATCGACATAAAATCGAAGCTTCGCAACTCGTTGCAGGTGTTCGAGCCGTGCCTGATGGTATTTTGGAGATTATTCAAAAACAAG
>JAGLKG010000118.1 GCA_023141835.1 Maribacter sp.
AGATTATGTTCATGATGTTGAAGGGCTGAAATCTAAATTTTGGAAAGACAGCGCAAAGGCCAGGAGGGAAGTACTTCTGCCATTTCTTTGGAATGAAGTGGAAAAAATGGGGCAGATCCATGGCAACAGGGCTTTGGGAAGCAAGGTTGACCTGACCAATACAATGTGGTTTTCCTACCCGGGATACAATGAAATTTTATCAGGAATCGCTGATGACACCAGAATAGATAGCAATGACAAAATCAACAATCCCAATACCACAATACTGGAAATAGCCAATCAAAGCTCAAAATATAAAGATAAGGTCGCTGCTTTTGGGAGTTGGGATGTATTCCCTTTCATCGTTAATGAAGAACGTTCCGGAGTCCCTGTCAATGCCGGTTTTGAATCTGCAAAAGGTGGAGATTTATCGGAAAGGGAAAAATTCCTGAATCAATTGCAGCGGCAAATCCCAAGTCCATGGGGCGCCGTTCGCTTAGATGCATTTACCCACCATTATGCGCTTGAATTTATGAAAAAGAAACATCCAAGTCTTGTGTATATAGCTTATGGTGAGACGGATGATTTCGCCCATGATGGGGACTATGAAGCGTATTTAAATTCGGCCCATAACACAGATCGATTAATTGAGGACCTTTGGGATTTTACGCAGCAAGATGATTTTTACAAAGACAATACCGTTTTCATCATTTCTACGGATCATGGCCGGGGAACCAAACCCTTAAAAACTTGGAAGGGCCATGGCAAGGATATTAAGGGAGCTAATGAAGTATGGCTGATAGCCTTTGGCAAGGGTATCCAAGCCCAAGGTGAGGTAAATAGAAAAGAGCAGTTATACAGCAATCAAATAGCTCCAACGGTTTTAAAGGCACTTGGCTTAAAGGAATATTCGGAAAAGATGAAAGGAAGTCCATTAGACCTTACTACGGAATAGTGACATATGTATCCAGCGGGCAGCCTTATAGAAAAAGTTATTTTTTAGAATTAATATACCAAGTGTTGGTCGTATTATGTTTTCCTTCAATGACAATTTTATAGAGATGGGATGGGTTTGAGCTAATATCAATCCAAAATTCTTCTTCGCTCCCTTTAATTTTACCTCGGAGTTTATATACGTCCTTCCCACCTGTTTCAAATTTATTTGAAGTGCTTAGCCATATTTTCACTTTTCTATTAGGGCCAAAGGACTGCCAGGTTAAGTGGATTTTATTATCTTCAAGTACTGCTCTTGCTTTGGCAACGGAAACTGGCCCAGTAATGGGAACACCATCAATTTCCATGTTTTGTTCTTTTGAAGGAGACAATCTCAAAGATCGTAGCATGCTGGGCATGATATCAACTACTGCTGGTCGGCCATCCATAAAATAAGCATTTAGGTTTTTCGCATTGGTAACAATCCAAGTAAGACGTTCTCGATCCGACTGACCCCCATGCCCTTTTCCTGTTTCTTGTGTACGACCATGATCGGTAGTAATATAAATCTCCCATTGTTCATTTAAAACATTCCTTCGGTGTTCAATGGCTTTCCATATTCTTCCAATTTGGACGTCCAGAGTTTTAACGGCTTCGTAAAATTGTTCACTATCCCCATATTTATGTCCCATGTCATCTGTATATTCCAAATAGACCCATGAAAGATCTGGACCTTCTTTTTTGATATAGCGTTGGGTTTCATTGACCACGTGCTCATCAATATTGTGGATATACAACCGACTTTCATCATGGGGGTAATTAAGCGTATCCAGTTCAAAGCCGTCAAAATGATAGTCCATTTTAAAATTTCCGGTTGCCTGCAATCCTTCGCCAATTAATTTAGTTCGGTTGTCCAACCAAGTAGAGAAAATGGCTGTTTTTAACTCAGGACGTTGTTCTTGGGCAAACCTGAAAATGGTCCAGTACTTATAATTAGGCTTTTTAATACTGTTCCCCCAAACATTGTGTTTATGTGCCCAGGTTCCCGTAATTGAACTATTATATCCTACGGCGGAAATTGTAGGGGTTTGTGAATACCCATCTTTTTCCCCTCCCATGTAGGCCCGGGTGTAACCACCTTCTTTGGAAATCGCATCCATATTAGGTGTGGCTATTTTTTCAATGACATCTGCTGGAATTCCGTCAGCTATCACAAAAATAACCTTGGTTTTTTGGTTTTGGGAAAAAAGGAAAGCGGTTAGAAAGAATAGGGCTACTAGGGAAAATGTGGGTTTGATCGACATAATTATAAATGGGTTAATCTAAAAGAGTAATGAATGGGTATTGTGAACTGATTCTAAGCTCCCATATTTTAGTATAGTTCAAATGTGGTTACCACAATACCATGATCCGATGGATACATAATTTCTTTGCCATTTATGGATAAAGGTTCATTGAAAAATACTTTATAGGATTCTGATGTTATAGCCTTTAATTGTGGCCCTCTATAAAATATATAGTCTATGCGATGGCTATCATTTTTTCCTTTGGTATGCCAGGTGATACCGGGATGGGTGTTGGGGTCAGGATTTTGTTCTCTATAGGAGTCCCTCAATTTTAAACCTTCCAAAACCTTGGTGGAATACCAAGGTACAACCAAACCGTTATGCAAATCTTTGGTTTCTGCTCCCCAATCCAAATGGGAAGGTGCATTCATGTCCCCACCAAAAATCATGGGTATTGAATCTGCCTGGGCGGCATATTTTTTGATATATGGTAGTACCTTTTGGATCATTTCATATTTACTTCCTGTTCTTTCCCACGCTAATAATTCCTTGACTGTTTTGCCCATTTTCTCTGGCTCGTCATTCCAAGGGAGATAATGAAACCAATTTGAAAAAACCCGAACTTTCTGATTATCAATGAGAATTTCCCGCCCTCCGAGATAAAAAGGGTGTTCTGTATCAATTCGCTTTCCAAATGGATATTTTGACATAATGGAGAGATTGACCTTCGTATCATCCAAGGCTGTGCCCTCTGATGCAATCAAGTGAAAATTGTAACCCAAAGCCCCCGCAATTGTTTTACCTGAGCCATAGGTTTCCACCATTACTATAATATCAGGGTCGATTTCCTTTATTATCCGAATTGCATTTTCTGGGCCACTTTCAATGTCATTGGCACCGTGTAGGATATTCCAAGCCATTACACTGAAGGTACTCCCTTGTTTTTGTGCTTTACAGCTTGTAAAAAGGAACAAAAAGGATACTAAAAACAGGAATGGTCTCATTTGTATTTTTTTGAGTTATACATATGCCAATAATTTATCTCAAAAATGATAAATGCAGCTTTAATTGTTTCAATCCAAATCAGGACGCCTGCGATTGATCTTTTTCTGGGCGTCCTTTTTCTTTGATTTCAACCTTTTTTCAATAGATAATCTTGAAGGCTTTGATTTTTTTCGACTTTTTGGAACCCTAAGGGCAGTTTCCAATACTTCCAAAAGACGTCTTATCGCATGCTCTTTATTTCTATATTGACTACGACTTCCATCAGACTGCAATATTAAGACATTATCCTTTGTAAGCCTTGAAGCCAGTTTTTTGAAGAGGCGTTCCTTTTCCAGTAATGACAAAGCATGTGAATTCTCAACATTAAAAGTCAACTCAACCTTAGTCGAAACCTTGTTTACATGCTGTCCGCCAGCTCCACTACTTCGTACAGCCTTTAGTTTTAACTCCTGCACAAGCGTCTTTTTATTCACCGGAGTTCAAATTTAAACGTTGGTTAATGGTCTCAATGGAGATATTCAAAAATACTTTCTTGTCCGGGGCTATGGCCGTTGAATGATTGAAATAAATATTGTGATTTTCATAGATACCTTCAATCATATAATAGCCTCCCTTATAAAAAGATTGTTTTACAAGAACTTCAAGTCCTGATTTTTCTGAAACCTTAAATTCATGGGCATACACGATGATACGCCGTTCAGCATCACCATATGATTTTACGATATTGATTGGAATTTTATTAGCTTCACCAAAAAGGGATGCGATATAAAGGTCATTGGGATGTTCGTATAAATTCTTAGGGGTGTCTTTTGCAATAATTTTCCGATCTTTTAAAACAACTACGGTATCGGCGAAGGGTAACATATCGTTATGATCGTGCGTGGCGGTAACCACTGTAACCCCCTTCTTTTTTAGATAACCAAATAGGTTTCTTCTAAGACTGTTTTTTCTAAAATTATCAATATGACCAAAAGGTTCGTCTAACAACAGAATTTCAGGTTGGTGCGCCAGTACTCTGGCCAGTGCTACGCGTTGTTGTTGCCCTCCACTCAAATACTTTACTTTTACCTTGGCAAAATCCGTCATTTCTATCATTTCCAATAACTCTTGGGTGCGCTCTTTCAATTTTTCAGGCTCGAATACCGATAGAAATTCGCTCACATTTTCCTCGACCCGGGTAAAGGGCATAAGGTCCAAGTCTTGGGAAAGGTATTTCATAAAGGGCTCCCCGGGAACCAGATTATAATTGGGCCCCAACACTTGGGTTTCATTCCAATACACTTCGCCAGCCTCTTTGTGCAAAAGACCGTAGATAATTTTCAGCAAAGTGCTTTTTCCACAACCACTTTCGCCAATAATTGACACGTGCTCACCTTTGGGTATGCTTAAACTGATATCTTCGAGTATCAGAGTTTTTTTATACCTAAAGGAAACATAATCTACATGCAACATTACAAATGGGTCTTTAAAAAGGGTAAAAATGTCCGTTTTAATAAAAAACGGACTTTATTTTAAAATATTGATGCAAGTTTGGTTTATTCTTTGAATTCCTTAAGGACTGCTTGGTTGGGAAGCTCATCGAATCCCATATTGTGCAGTGTGAAACCAAAAATATCAGCATATTGTTCAATGGTCTTGCTTACTGGGGTGCCGGCTCCATGACCGGCATTGGTTTCAATGCGGATAAGGGTTGGATTAGACCCTGATTGCTTTGCTTGCAGTTCCGCGGCAAACTTAAAACTATGGGCTGGCACTACCCGATCATCATGATCCCCAGTGGTTACCAAAGTTGCGGGATATTGAACACCTTTTTTAACGTTATGTACAGGGGAATATCCTTTTAGATATTCAAACATTTCTTCACTTTCTTCCGAAGTTCCGTAGTCATATGCCCATCCCGCGCCAGCTGTAAACGTATGATATCGTAACATATCCAAAACACCGACCGCAGGTAAAGCGACCTTCATTAAATCGGGACGTTGGGTCATTGTGGCACCTACCAAAAGCCCCCCATTACTGCCTCCTCTAATCGCTAAATAGTCTGTTGAGGTATACTTGTTTTCAATAAGGTATTCCGCAGCTACTATAAAATCATCGAACACGTTTTGTTTTTTGGTTTTGATTCCTGCTACATGCCATTTTTTACCATATTCACCACCACCTCGAAGGTTGGGTACGGCATAAATTCCGCCCTGTTCCATCCAAACGGCATTACCTATGCTGAACGAAGGGGTTAGGCTGATATTAAAACCGCCATAACCATAAAGAATGGTAGGGTTCTTTCCATTTTTCTCCAGGCCTTTTTTATGGGTTATTATCATGGGTATCTTTGTTCCGTCCTTTGAATTGTAGAACACCTGGTGTGATTCGTAATCCTCTGGGTCAAAATCTATTTCAGGTTTCCAGTATTGTTGGTATTCCCCTGTTTCCACATTGTATTTGAATGAAGATCCAGGGGTGTTGTAATTGGTAAACGAAAAATAAAATTCCTTGTCTTCTTTTTTACCGCCAAAACCACTTGCACTGCCTACGCCGGGGAGTTTTATCTCACGAACCAATTTCCCCTCATAATCGTATTGGAAGACTTTGGAAATGGCATCGACCATGTATTCTGTAAAAAAATAGCCGCCACCAGTATTGGGTAAGAGTACATTTTCGGTCTCGGGAATAAAATCCTTCCAATTCTCCGGTGCGGGATTCAACGCATCCACGGTGACTATTTTTTGGTTAGGGGCATCCCTATTGGTAACAATGTAAAGTTTGGAACCCACATTCTCAATGATATAACTATCAGTCTCAGTATGGTCTAAAATGGTGACCAACGTACTATTGGCTTTTGATAAAGCCTTGAGAAACAACTTGTTGCCCGAAGTAGAGTTTGATGCCGAAATAACCAGATAGTTATTATCTTCGGTAACCCTTCCAAAAACATAGCGATGTTTTTCTTCAGGCTTCCCTCCAAAAACCAGCATATCTTCCTTTTGCTGGGAACCCAATTTGTGATAATAGATTTTGTGCTGATCGGTCTTTGCCGATAGTTCGCTCCCCTTGGGCTTATCATAGCTGGAATAATAGAAACCCTCATTCCCCTTCCACGAAACACCACTAAATTTAATATCAACCAAGGTGTCCTCAACGATTTCCTTGGTCTTTGAGTTTATTACAATCGCTTTGCGCCAGTCACTGCCTCCTTCCGAAATAAGGTAAGCGGCTAAGGAACCATCTTTGGTAAAACTCAAACTTGACATAGAGGTGGTGCCGTCTTCTGAGAACGTATTCGGGTCTAGAAATATTTCTGGTTCACCCTTTCCTTTTTGACGGTATACCACGTATTGATTTTGAAGTCCGTCGTTTTTATAGAAGTACGTATAACCTCCTTCATTGAAGGGGGACCCTAATTTTTCATAGTTCCATAATTTTTCAAGACGGTTTTTTAGGCCTTCACGAAAAGGGATATTTTCCAAATACCCAAAAGTAGCGCTGTTTTGTTCTTTTACCCAAGCTTCAGTTTCAGCGCTCCTATCATCCTCTAACCAGCGATAGGGGTCTTTGATTTTGGTTCCGAAATAGGTATCAATAGAGTCAGCTTGTGCAGTACTAGGATAATTCACAGTAATGGGTTCTTTTTTGGGTGAAGTTTGGCAGGCCAGAAAGAGAATGGCAGCGATGGTAATCAGTACATATTTTTTCATGCCCCGCGGTAATTAATAGGCCCTAAAAATACCACAAAAAAACCTTTGAAGATTATTGGCTCCAAAGGTTTTTATTTCTTTAAAAGAAAGTTATCCTTATTAAACAAGCTTGTTTTCAACGAGATACTCCGCTATTTGCACAGCATTGGTCGCAGCGCCTTTTCTAAGGTTATCGGCAACAATCCACATATTCAACGTATTTCTCTGGGTTTCATCCCGGCGAATACGACCTACAAAAACCTCATCCTTGTCATGGGCATAAATTGGCATGGGATAGGTGTTGGTATCAGGATTATCCTGTACGGTTACCCCAGAAGTCTCATTCAATAGTTGACGGACTTCATTCAATTCAAAATCATTTACAAATTCCACATTTACCGACTCTGAATGACCACCTGCCGTTGG
>JAGLKG010000119.1 GCA_023141835.1 Maribacter sp.
TTCATTTCTTCCTTGGTATAGCCATTCTCGAGGAAATCATCGCAATGAGGCAGTGCATTTCTGCCAATTGGATAAGGATAGGCCATTTCACCTTGTACTCCGGCGATTTCGTTCTCCAATTGTTGAACAGCTTTTACCCCTGTTCCCGATACAGATTGGTAGGTTGAAACCACTACCCGTTTCATTTTGTATTTTTCGTGTAAAGGCGCCAATGCCATTACCAACTGTATTGTCGAACAATTGGGATTAGCGATTATCTTATCACTTGGAGTCAATTCATGGGCATTGATCTCGGGGACAATCAATTTTTTTGTTGGGTCCATACGCCATGCGGAGGAATTATCAACCACGGTTGAACCAGCTTCAGCAAATTTTGGTGCCCACTCCAAAGAAGTATCCCCTCCAGCAGAAAAGATGGCAATTTCTGGTTTAGCCGCAACGGCATCAGCAAGACCTACGACGGTATGCTCCTCGCCCTTATATTTCAATTTTTTGCCTACAGACCTTTCTGAGGCCACCAATAACAATTCACTAATGGGAAAATTACGTTCTGCCAGTACTTTGAGCATTACTTCGCCTACCATTCCAGTGGCTCCAACAACTGCTACTTTCATTTGTTTTTAATTTAGACCGCAAATGTACTTTAAGCTTTAGGACTGGACAAGCCAAATAAACCTTGGCAATTAAAATATAACAAAATGTTATATTTATAACGTTTGTGTAAAAAATAGGCCTTTGCTAGGTGAATTTAGAAGGTGGCCATAACAAAAAGCCGCCATTATTACTATAATGGCGGTTTAATTATTTTGTAGAGTAGCGATTTACCAGAATAATATTCTGTTTTTACAATTATTGTTTTTTCAACAAATCCCTGATTTCTACTAAAAGATCCTCTTGACTTGGACCAGATGGCGCTGGAGGGGCAGGTGGAGTTTTCGTTTTATTATATGCCTTTACAATTAAGAACATTACAAAACCAACGATGAGTAGGTTAACAATCGTATTTACCCATGCGCCCCAGCGAATAGCGTTTTCCGCTACATATCCCGCTTCTCCCTTTACACCAGAGGTCTCTGTTAGTACGAGTTTCATATCAGCAAAGTCCATTCCGCCCGCGAACTGTCCTACTATTGGCATAACGATGTCAGCAACGAAGCCATTTACGACAAGGCCAACAGCACCAGCCATAATTACAGCAACCGCAAAATCAATTACGTTGCCTGTCATAATGAAATTTTTAAATTCTTTTAACATGTCTTAGTGTTTTTAGTTAATTAAAGTGTTTCTGCAATATAGCTAAAAAATAGATTTCCCAACAAAATGTTAAATAACAATTTATTGCCCCTTAATCACTCGTTTGATACGCTGCGAGATGCCCGTTATCAGTTCATAGGAAATGGTATTCGCAGTGGTAGCAAAGATTTCTGCTGTCGGATTTTTACCAAATACAATAACCTCGTCACCTTCCTTGCAATCAATGCCAGTTACATCGATCATAATCATGTCCATACAGACATTGCCAATTATTGGGGCCATTTTGCCCTTTACGTTTACAAAAGCTTTTCCATTTCCATATTGCCTTCCAATCCCATCTGCATGTCCTAATGGAAGTGTGGCAGTGACCCTATATCCATCTGAGCTGAAAGCCCTATTGTAGCCCACGGTCTCATTGGGTTCAATTTTATGCATTTGCGAAATAATGGTCTTTAAGGATGCCACAGGTTTCAATTCGGGATCAATGTCCTTATCATTCCCGAAGCCGTACAGCCCAATTCCACTACGTACCATATCCAATTGAGCTTCAGGACAGTTTATTATGCCCGAAGTATTCAAAAGATGCTTTTGGGTTTCGTAGCCCAATTTAGCGTCCATCTCTTTTGCAATACTCATAAAGGATTCAATTTGTCGTGCTGTAAAAGATTTTTCGTCAAAGTCCTCGGAAGCGGCCAAATGTGAGAAGATTGATCTTATATTGATTTCATCCCTGCCTTTAAGCTGTTTTACGATGTAATCAATATCATTTTCCCAAAACCCAAGTCGGTTTAAACCTGTATTGAACTTTATATGTGCTGGATAACCCTTTTGATTGTTCCTTTTTAAAGCTTCCAAAAATTCGTGTAATATTTTCGGGGAATAAAGACCAGGTTCTAGACTGTTTTTTATAAGCGCATCAAAATTGATGGGTTGGGGGTGAAGGACTAGAATTGGTGTTTTTATTCCCGAATTTCGCAATACCACACCTTCATTAATATAGGCCACAGCAAAATAATCAACACCGAGGGGAACTAATTTTTTGGCAACAGCAACAGCATCGGACCCGTAGGCATATGCCTTTACGACGGCCAAGAATTTGGTGTCTTCTTTTAATTTCGACCTTAAATAATGGTAGTTGTGTTCAAGAGCATTTAAATCCAATTCTAAAACAGTCTCTGAAGTCTTAGGCATTAGCATCGTTTTTATTTTGGATAACCTCCTCAACATCCACATCTATGTCCTTGACCCGTTCCTTAAGCATAGCCTTATAATAAGCGGCCCTACTCAAAGGTTCGTATTCCCCTATTTCCCCGAGGAGCACTAAATCATCGTTATTGGCTTTTCTAAAACTGTAATTGGCCAAATTACCTGTTCGCGTACAAACAGCATGCACTTTGGTAACATATTCTGCTGTAGCCATTAGTGCTGGCATTGGGCCAAAGGGATGGCCCTTAAAGTCCATATCCAAACCCGCAATAATAACACGAACCCCCTTATTGGCAAGATCGTTACAGATCGTAACAATTTCATCATCGAAAAATTGAGCTTCATCAATACCAATAACATCACAGGTGTCGGCTAAAATTCGAATATTCGCAGCAGCCGGGACCGGTGTCGAACGAATTTCATTGGCATCATGGGAAACCACCATTTCTTCATGATACCTATTGTCTACCATAGGTTTAAAAATCTCAACCTTTTGTTTGGCAAATTGGGCCCGTCTTAACCTTCGTATCAATTCCTCGGTTTTCCCTGAGAACATAGAGCCACTGATAACCTCTATCCAACCGAATTGTTCCTTATGATTAACAGTGTTTTCGAGAAACATTTTGTAATTTTAGACGAAAATAGGGTGTTTTTTCGTTCTTGTTACTACAGAATTAAAGGTATTAAAAAAGACCCACCTTTTCTGAAAGGATAAAATAAAAGAGATGAAAATAAAATTGAAAGAGGAATTGATAAAAATGTCTACGGATATCATTACCTCTAGGGATTTGAATGAAATTACCGAATTGTATGAGGCATCTAAAAATCTATATGAAAAATTGGCAGTATTGAAATTCATTGAGGAAAAACTGAATGACATTCAAGTTGATGTTTCCAAAAACGTGATAGCCGCCAAATTTGAAAAGATGGCAAATGAGGTGCTAAATGCGAATTCCTCGGTTCCTGAAAGTAACCCACACGAAGAGGATATTATCACTCCGGGCATGCAAACCATAAAGGACATGGTTTCAGAAATGCCAAATAATGTGGATGAAGTATTGGCTGAATTTATGGAAAAATCGGACCTTATGAAGGATGACAGGGAAATTTTAGGATTTCCGAAAGAAGATTTAGGTCAAAAAGAAACAAAGGTCAAATCGTTGAATGATAAACTGGCCGATAAAGAACTCAAAGTAGATTTGAATAACCGATTGGCTTTTGTAAAGCACCTTTTCGACAATAGTACCGAGGATTATAATCGCGTGCTGTCACAATTAAATACAATAGATACCGAGGAACGCTCTATGGCGTTCATTGAAAATATGGTAAAACCCGATTATAATAATTGGGAAGGAAAAGAAGAATATGAAGGTCGTTTTATGGCTTTGATAGAGCGTAAGTTTTCATAATTTTTTAAAAGTCATTAGACCAAGAGATTTTAAGGTCTCACTTTAGGGTGAGACCTTTTATTTTGCATTGGGGTATTTTTATATCTTTATTTTTTAATAATTAAAATACGACGGAATGAAAATCCAAAAAATAATATATTGGATCGCAACGAGCCTATTAACATTGCTTGTACTCTTTTCTGCGGGCATGTATTTTTTCAATCATGAAGAAATCATAAAAGCTTTTGAAGGCTTAGGCTATCCTACTTACATTATTTACCCTCTCGCAACTTTAAAGTTGATAGGGTTGGCGGTAATTTTGGGCAACCTCGGAAGCAAATTAAAGGAATGGGCATATGCGGGCTTCTTCTTTAATTTTGTTCTGGCTTTTTTTGCGCATATAATGGTAGGAGATGGGGAACAGATCGGTGCATTAATGGGATTGGTCTTCCTACTTACTTCTTATTTTTCAGGAAAAAAAGTTAGGTCCTAACAATAATTTATGGGTAAATTATACATAGTGCCGACCCCAATAGGTAATCTCGAGGACATAACCCTACGAGCGATAAGGGTATTAAAGGAAGTCGACCTTATTTTAGCCGAAGACACGCGAACAAGTGGTAAACTGCTTCGACACTATGAGATAGGAACGCGTATGCAAAGCCATCATATGCATAATGAGCATAAAACGGTTGATGCACTTGTAAAAAGACTAAAGTTAGGTATCGATACTATCGCCCTGATTTCAGACGCAGGGACTCCCGCCATATCGGACCCTGGGTTTTTGTTGAGCCGAGCCTGTTTAGAAAATGGCATTGAAGTTGAATGTCTACCCGGAGCCACTGCTTTTGTGCCAGCATTGGTCAATAGTGGACTTCCCAACGATAGATTTGTTTTTGAGGGCTTCCTTCCTGTAAAAAAAGGCAGACAGACACGACTCAAGCTTTTGGCCGAGGAAACCCGAACCATGATCTTTTATGAATCCCCTCATAAGCTCATCAAGACACTTACCCAATTTATGGAGTATTTTGGTGCTGATAGGCCCATTTCAGTTTCTCGGGAACTTACCAAACTTTATGAGGAAACCATTCGTGGAACTGTTAATGAGATTTTGGAACACTACACCAATAAGCCCCCAAAGGGTGAAATAGTTATTGTTGTTTCAGGAAAGAAATAAATGCATAAACTACTTGCCGAAATACGAGGTTGCGAGGTCTGTAAGGCCCATTTGCTTTTTGGCCCTAGGCCTATTGTTGCCGCACACCCAAATGCTAAAATCGCAATTATCGGGCAGGCCCCTGGAATGAAGGTGCACACAACCGGAGTGCCTTGGGATGATCCCAGTGGGAAGCAACTGCGAAAATGGCTGGGTGTTACTGATGAAGTATTTTATTGCGAAACCAAAATTGCCTTGGTACCTATGGGGTTTTGCTATCCTGGAAAAGGAAAGTCAGGGGATTTACCCCCGCGAACCGAATGTGCTCCACTTTGGCACGAATCTTTATTTGATGCAATGGCAAAGTTGGAGTTGGTAATCCTGATTGGAATATATGCGCAAAAATACTATTTGGGCAAAGCAGCAAAAAACACCTTGACTGAGACCGTAAAATCGTATAAAACGTATTTGCCCGAGTATTTTCCGTTGCCGCACCCATCTCCCCGTAATCGGTTTTGGTTAAGCAAAAATCCGTGGTTTGAAGAGCGGGTTATTGTAAAATTGAAGGAGAGTGTTTCTGCAACCCTAAAAGGTTAGAAAAGTATGTGGGCCATAAGGCACTTGTCATTTCGACCAAAAGGGAGAAATCGTACAGTATACTAAAAAGCTTGGGTGTCATTCCCGCGAAAGCCTTAATCCATTGATAAGGTACGGAGGGCTACAAAAAAATCAAGGACTATATTGCCTATTTCACAGGAACAGCAATTAGGTGTGCTTCCCTTTTCCCCAACCATATTTGCCCAGGTATTTTTTCCCACTTTCCACTGCACCATCTTCTAGGGAAGTTCCCATAGAATCATTCCAACGATTAAGAAAGCCAAAGAGCGAAATTACTCCCAACATCTCTACAATTTCTCCCTCATCCCAATAGCTATAAAGCCGTTTTTTGATTTTTGCATTCACTGTATTAGGCACTTGGGAGGCGGCCAAGGAGAAGTCTAAAGCGGCGCGTTCCGCTTCTGAAAAAGCCGAATGTGTCCTGAATTCCCAGATGTTATCCAATTGTTCTTGCTCTGCACCATAACGTTCGGCCGCATGTATGGCATGGGCCTGACAATAACGACAACCGGTAGAATTGCTGCTTACCCAGGCAATCAGTCGTTTTAAGGCAGAGGTAACCCTGCCCTCATTGGCCATTACCGCCTTGTTTAGAGTAATAAAAGCTTTGGAAATAGCTGGGCGATGTTGCATGGTCAGCACAGAGTTGGGGCAGAATCCTAGAGTCTCGTCAAAGAATTCGGCTAGCTCTTTGGTCTCTTTGTCATGGTGAGGGTCAAGGGGTTTTACGAGAGGCATAGTTATGGTTTTAAGTTGTATTTTTACTCCTTACAAGTAACGAAAAATTATGGGTAGTACAAATCATATCACCACCAAATGGATTGGCGGCAATGCCTTTGAAAGCAACAATACTTCGGGTAATACTTTTAAAATAGACGACGCTGAAGATAGTGATGGATTACGACCAAAATCCTTGATGCTTTCTGCCTTGGCTGGTTGTTCAGGATTGGATGTTGTATCACTTATTAGAAAGATGAAATTAGACGTTGAGGAATTTCATATGGAGACCATTGCAAACCTAACAGAGGAACATCCCAAACATTATGATGCTGTTACCTTTGAATTCCATTTTCATGGGAATAATTTAAATGAAAAGAAATTGAAAAGGGCCGTTGACCTTTCGGTAGAAAAATACTGCGGTGTTATGGAGATGTTCCGCAAGTTTGCCAAAATGGAAGTAAAAACGGTTTTTCATCATTAAGGACTGGCTCGTCACTTCGAGTGATTTCGATTTTAATCGAAATTGTATCGAGAAGCAATAAATAAAAATCAGTGAAATTATCTTTTGTGTACATATTAAGGTGTTCTGATGATACTTATTATACGGGAGTAACTTCAAATCTTGAAAAGAGGGTTTTTGAGCACAAAATCGGAAAACATCCTGATAGTTATACCTTTAGTAGAAGACCATTAAATTAGTTTTCTTTTGTGAGTTTACAGATGTTAATATGGCTATCGAAAAAGAAAAACAAATTAAAAAATGGTCAAGAGCAAAAAGGAAGCTCTAATTAATCGGAATTATGATGCCTTACCTAATTTAGCAAAAAAGAGATTCGATTAAGGGGTTCTCGATACACCCTGAACCAAGTTCAGGCCACTCGAACTGACGGTATTAGAACCAACTTGAATTTGATATTTGTACTTGAACTTATAATATGCGCTGGACACTTAAACCCAAACCAGAACCAGAACAAATAGAACAACTCACCCAAGCGCTAAAGGTTGATGCTTTGGTGGCACAACTATTGGTGCAACGGGGTATTACCAATTATTCGGAAGCAAAAAAATTCTTTCGCCCAAAGTTATCGGACTTACATAATCCTTTCTTAATGAAGGATATGGACTTGGCCGTTTCCCGAATTGAAAAAGCAATTTCCGGGCACGAAAACATATTGATTTACGGAGATTATGATGTTGATGGTACTACTTCCGTAGCTTTGGTTTCCTCCTATTTGTTACAACATTACCCAAACGTTGCCACGTACATACCGGATAGGTATGACGAAGGTTATGGAGTTTCATATCAAGGAGTTGATTTCGCGGAAGACAACGGATTTTCATTGATAATCGCTTTAGACTGTGGGGTAAAGGCCATTGAAAAGGTAGCCTATGCCAAGGAAAAGAGTATCGATTTTATTATTTGCGACCACCATCGGCCTGGAGATAAACTACCGGATGCTGTAGCCGTGTTGGATCCGAAACGGGAAGATTGCTCATACCCTTACGATGAACTTTGTGGCTGTGGTGTAGGCTTTAAGCTGGTTCAGGCACTATCTGTAAATAATGGGGAAACCATTGATGATTTGATTCCATATTTAGATTTGGTAGCGACAGCAATTGGGGCTGACATTGTTCCTATTACAGGAGAAAATAGGGTGTTGGCGTATTTTGGGTTACAAGTCATAAATTCTAACCCAAGAATTGGTTTTAAAGCCATCATCAATCAAATCAAGAAAAAAGAACTCACCATTACCGATGTGGTTTTCATTATTGCGCCAAGAATAAATGCAGCAGGTAGAATGAAGCATGGGCAACATGCAGTGAATTTACTTATTGAGTCCAATCTAGAGCAAGCGGAAACCCTTGCTAAAGAAATAGAGCAGTTTAATTTGGACAGAAGAGATCTGGATCAGGAAATCACCAAGGAAGCTTTGGTGCAGATTGCCGAGAACGGGGAAGAGGAATGCTTTACATCTGTGGTTTACAAAGATTCTTGGCATAAGGGAGTTATCGGGATTGTTGCGTCTAGGCTTACAGAAACATACTATAGACCTACGTTGGTATTTACAAAAAGCGGAGATAAATTGGCGGCTTCAGCTCGTTCTGTCAAGGGTTTTGATGTCTACAATGCCCTACATGGGTGTTCTGAATATATTGAACAGTTTGGCGGACATAAATATGCTGCGGGATTGACCTTGATGGAAGAACAGTTTGAATCGTTCAAGGCCCAGTTTGAAAAGGTAGTCTCTGAAACCATTGACCCTAACTTGTTAATACCTGAAATTAAGGTTGACAGGTTGATTACCTTGGATAAAATTTCTCCCAAGCTAATGCGTATTCTCAAACAATTTGCGCCCTTTGGCCCAGGAAATATGACCCCAGTTTTTATGGCCGAAAGCTTAAAGGATACTGGTTATGCAAAAGGTGTGGGAGAGGATGAAAAACATTTGAAATTAGCCGTTGCCCAAAATGGTTCGCGGCCGATTGGGGGAATTGGTTTTAATCTAGGAGATAAATTGCCCAAGGTTAAAAATGGCAGAACATTTAGTGCAGCATTTTCAGTTGAGGAAAACGAATGGAATGGTAATGTGAGCCTGCAATTGAAGCTGAGGGATATAAAATGATCTCAATAGTGAATCAAATTTGATATGAGAATTGAACATTTAGCTATTTGGGTAAAGGATCTTGAAGAGATGAGGGAATTTTATGAGATTTATTTTGGAGCTACATCTGAGAATAAATACTATAATCCTACTAAAAAGTTCACCTCTTATTTTTTGAGTTTTGAGGATGGACCAAGATTGGAACTAATGCACCGCCCTGATGTGGCCATAAAATCAATGGGTGGGGAGTATATCGGTATTGTTCATTTTGCGATTGCGGTAGGCTCCAAAGAAAAGGTAAATCAGCTTACCGAAAAATTAAAAAATGCAGGATTTGAAATAGTCGGTAAACCACGAACTACGGGCGATGGTTATTATGAAAGTGTGGTTCTGGACCCTGAACATAACAGGATAGAAATCACAATTTAACTTCTAAACTATCTCACGTTAGCTTACATGGATCCATACGCAGCTTTAAAGTTTAAAGAATTCAATATTTTTTTAGGTGCTCGTTTTGCCATGGTCTTTGCTTGGGGAATGCAATTTATAGTGATTGAATGGCAGGTGTATTCATTAACGAAAGACCCCTTATCCCTTGGCATAATTGGACTCATGGAAGTTGTTCCTGCAGTTTCTATGGCTTTGTTCGCAGGGCACATCGTAGATCAGACTGAAAAGCGAAACCTATTGATAAAATGCCTACTGGGATTTTCAGTTATTAGTCTCGGTCTTTTCATTATAAGTTGGCCAAACCTATCTAATCAAGTTTCACCCAATGCAATACTTTGGGCTATATATGTTTTGGTTTTTCTAGGAGGAATTGTCAGAGCTTTTTTAGGACCTACTGTTTTCTCATTAATCGCTTTGATAGTCCCAAAAAAGATATACCCCAATGCTGCTACATGGAGTAGTACAACTTGGCAATTGGCAGCGGTTTTAGGTCCTGCGATTGCAGGAATTTCAATTGGTCTTATAGGGGTGCATTGGTCAATGTGTATTATTTTCATAGTTACATTAATTGCCCTATTTGGGATTTTGAAAATTTCAAGGAAGCCCATATTGAACCCTAAATTGGGAGAACCAATTTTTCAAAGTTTAAAGGAAGGAATTCAATATGTATACAACACAAAGGCTATTTTTGGAGCACTTACCTTGGATATGATTGCCGTTCTATTTGGTGGAGCTGTGGCACTTTTACCCATATTTGCCCAAGATATTTTACATGTTGGGGCAGAAGGATTTGGCGTTTTAAGGGCGGCACCTGCCGTGGGAGCTGCAATGACCATGTTGGGTTCAACCCGATTTCCATTGCATAAATTTGCAGGCAAAAAATTACTATTGGCGATTTTTGCTTTTGGATTATGTATGATTGTATTCGGACTTTCTACTTCATTTTGGCTGTCGGTGGCAGCCTTATTCGTGAGTGGAGCGGTTGACGGGATTTCCATGATTATTCGCCAGACGATTTTACAATTAAAGACACCTGATCATATGTGGGGTCGAGTGGCGTCGGTAAACTCAATGTTTGTTGGATCCTCAAATGAACTTGGAGCTTTTGAAAGTGGTGTTACAGCCAAGTTAATGGGAACAGTCACGGCAGTAATCTTTGGTGGGTGTATGACCATATGTACGGTCGGCGTAACTGCTCTGGCAATACCATCATTTAGAAGATTGGATCTAAGAAAAGATATTGCATTGCATGAAATATCTAATTGATTGAGAATTTCTTCAAAAATAGATTTTCACCATCGAATTCACCGTAGGTGTAATAGGAAATCCAATCACCAAGATTGACATAGGTCGATTTTCCATTTAAATCAATCTCCAAAGGGAGGTGTCGGTGACCAAAAACAAAATAGTGATACTGCTGTTTTTCGAGCTTGCGTTTGCAGTATTGAACGAGCCACTCTTGATCTTCCCCTAAAAATTTGATATCCTCATCACCTGAAATCAGCTTGTTTTTTACCGAAAGATATTGAGCCAATTTAACCCCTAAATCTGGATGTAACCATCTGTAAAGCCATTTGGACAAAGGATTGGTAAATAGCTTTTTCATGCGCTTGTATCCTTTGTCCCCAGGACCCAGGCCATCACCATGTCCGATTAAAAAAGAGGAAGTATTAAACGTAAATTGTTGGGGTTTGTGAAATACCGGAATATTCAATTCCTCCTCAAAATATCCGTTCATCCAAAGGTCGTGGTTACCCACAAAGTAATAGATAGGTATGCCCGCATCCGTGAGTTCCGCCAATTTACCCAAGGTCCGGGTAAAACCCTTGGGAACAACAGTTTTATATTCAAACCAAAAATCGAAAAGATCCCCCAATAAAAAAATGGCCGCTGCATTTGGTTTTATTTCATCTAGCCAAGCCACGAATTTCTTTTCCCGAGGCAAACTTTCCTCCATAGTAGGTGCTCCCAAATGGTTATCGCTGGCGAAGTATATTTTTTTTCCTTCTGGAATGTTGATGGATTTCATTAGCTGTAAATATAGGAAAAAGCCATTGCCTTTTTAATTGTCCGAAGCGTACCACTCGGCAAATGAGGTTTGCGTCTCTTGAAGCTTTAAGGAATGTAATTTGATATTCTTAGGAAGTCTGGCCTTTATTTTTGCCGCAAAATCAATGACCATATTTTCACTGGTGGGTTGATAATCTGCTAAAATAACCTTGTGTCCCCTATCGCTCAATTCATCTGCCAATTCAACATGTGGCGTATTTTTGTTGAATACAGTGGCATGATCGAACGGATTTACAATCTCCTCTTTCACAATTTTCTTTAAATCACCAAAATCTATGACCATGCCCAATTT